>CAZFGM010000412.1:4379-6890 GCA_964518515.1 uncultured Alcaligenaceae bacterium
CAGCGCATGCCGCCCGGCTTCGATCAGCGCATGCCGCCCGGCTTCGATCAGCGCATGCCGCCCGGCTTCGATCAGCGCAAACCGCCGTTCCCGAACCCCAAAGACCCCATGCCCCCGCCCGAAGCGGTGGACCCGGGATTTCCCCCGCGGCCGTCGGCGGCCAGCGAAGAACAGGAATCCAACGTGGAAATGGTCATTTACGGCGTCGTGACTCTGTACAACCGCTATCGCGGCCCGGCGCCCCAAGAAAAACCGCCGCCGAAATAATGCAGGGCGGGCTTTCCAAGTCGATTTTCCCTGGTCAGGCTGGAAAGCCTGACCTACGTCGGAAGGACCAGAATCATGGCCAAGAAAAAAATTGATCTCAAAAAAGTGAAAGAATTCCTCGCGGCCAAGGGAGAGCGCGTGGCCCTGGGCGTGGCCCTGGTCATCGGCGTGCTGCTGTTGAGCCTGGGCGTTCTATCCGGTTTGAAGGCCAGCAAACAAAATTGGGTGAAACCCATCGATGAGAAAATCAGCGAGGTCAAGCGGAAGGTACTAATCCCAAACCCCGGTCCGAACCAGGGGCCAATCAACTTGCAGTACGTCTGGCCCGACAAGGAAAGACCGGTGGCCTTCCAGGCGTCCCAACTCATTCCGATGCAGGAAAACACCAAGGGTCTGCGGCGGCTGCCCCAGGTCTTTTCCGTGGCCCGGACCGACGTGGACCCCGCCAAGGTCTTCCGCATCGCTTTCCCCTGGGGGATTTCGGTCCTGGACGCCAATCGGCAAATCCAGGTGGATTACCTGGCCGCCGGGGTCCAGTCCTATGAGGTCAATTTCGACGAGTCGAAGGCCCTGGCCTTACAAATCGGCGAGGGCGAAGGCGAGGGCGAGGGCAAGAAAGTCAAAGTGCGCCTCGCCGAAGTGCTCAAGCCGCGCAAGTTGATCGTCGTCCATGCGGTGTACAACTTCGACCGGCAACTCGCGGAATTTGCCGAGGCCCTCGGTTTCGCCAGCGTCAAGGACCTGGTGGACAAAAGGGACGGCAACCATCAGCTGCCGCAGGTCGTCGGCCTGGACGTCACCCGCCTGGAATGGAAGCCGGGCGACGCCGAACCCACGCAAACGAAAATCTATCAGTTCTTGCCGGATCAGTACGATTCCCCCAAGGCCAAGGCAAAGGTCAAGGAAACGGAAACGAATAAAACCCCCCTGACGTACCTGGACAATTTCTTCCGGGCAACGGTGTTCGAGACCCAGCAAACGCGGCACCTGGGAGATCTTTTGGAACGTGGTCTGGCCACGCCGCTGCCGGTTCTGTTGACCGCCAAGTACCCGGATTTGAAAGTCGCCGCCAAGGGCATCAAGCTGCCCAAGCCGCTGGTGGTCAAAGGTGACGAGAAAAAGCCGGTCAATCCGTTCGGCGACGTCGTTCCCAAGGGTTTGGTGGATATCTTGAAGCCGAAAGGTCAGCCGAACCTGGAACGAATCAAGGCCCTAACGGTCCAATTAGCCTGGGACGCGTTGAAACAGGAAACGAAGGAGGTGGAAAAGTTCAAAGGCGGCTATTACGTCCTGGACCCCGAGGGTACTCTGACTCCCAAAGAGGATCACCAATTTCAGGACAAGAAGTTTCCCTTCCAAAAACCGCCGCCGGAGGACCCGCAAGCCGATCCGAAGGACAAGGAGGAGCCAAGCTATAACAAATTGATTCGTTTTATCGACGTTTTGCCCGCCGAAGCCCGGCCGGGGCATACTTACGCCTACTCCCTGCGGGTCTGGCTGGCCAATCCTTTCCACGGCCGGCCCAAGGAAGCCGACACCCTGGAATGGACCAAGAAAAAGGCCCTCGAGCCGGGCGGACTCACCTTCACCCCGGCCGTAACCCTGCCCCCTGAATTCTTCTACTATGCCGTGGACCAGGACCCCCTCGTTTCCAAGGCGCCCAAAGGAAGCGACGTCAAGGGGGCCATCGATCCGGAGCGGGTGGCGGTGCAGATCCACCGCTGGATCGACCTGTCCAATGCCGGCGGCGCTGCGGTGCTGGATCCTTACCAGATCGCCGACTGGGTGGTGGCCGAGCGCTTGCTGGTTCGCCGCGGCGAACTGATCGGCCGCCGCGGCGAGTTCAACGAACGACTCAAGGACGACCCCAGCCTGGTTCACGTCGAAATTCCCTACTGGGATTACCAGGAGGGGCGCTTCATTCTTAAGGGCGAACACCTGGAAAAGGATGATAAGAAAAAAAAGAAAGGCTCCGTCTTCAAAGCGACCGGCATCCCCATGATTTTTTCCCAGATCCACCAGCGCCCGCCGGTGCTCGTCGATTTCGAAGGGGGAGCCAAAACCAGCCGCGCCAAAATTGATGATATGCTAGCCGACTACGAAATGCTTATTCTCGACCAGGACAACCGTCTGTTCGTCCGCCGCTCCGGCGCGGACAGCGCCGACCCCGAACGCCAGCAGCGCTACAAGCACTGGCGCGACCGGCTCCTGTATCACCGCGAGCTGATGAAAGGGCCCAAGTAA
>CAZFGM010000413.1:0-6811 GCA_964518515.1 uncultured Alcaligenaceae bacterium
TGTAAACCGGCCGGTTAACACCGGCCGCTCGCCCCGCGACGCTCGCCACGACATCAAACATCGATCTGAATGTCCTGACCGACGACCTGCACTTTGTAGGCCGTGACCCCCCGCGGCGCCGGCGGCGACAGATGGGCGCCGGACTGCAAATCGAAACGGGCGCCGTGCCAGGGACAGGTCACTTCGGTTCCGGCGCACTGTCCCTCGGCCAACGGGCCGCCGCGATGCGTGCAGGTATTGTCGATGGCGTAATAGGCGCCGTGGACGTTGAACAGCGCCAGGGTTTTGCCGCCCACGGTGACCGGTTTGCCCTGGCCGTCGGGAATGTCTCCCACCGTGGCCGCTGTGGTAAAAGCCATGAGTACCTCCAGTTAATTCATTGTCATTATATAATAAACTTCGCCATGACCTCCGCACGATTGTCTTTACCCCTGTGGACGGAAACCTACGCCGCTCCGCTGGCACCAATGTCGGCCGCCGAGATGGCGGCGCGCGGGTGGGATTGGGTCGATGTTGTGTTCGTCACGGGCGACGCCTACGTCGATCATCCCAGCTTCGCCATGGCGATCCTGCACCGGGTGCTGGAGTCGGCCGGCATTCGCGTGGCCATGCTCAGCCAGCCCGACTGGCGCTCGTGCCGGCCGTGGCGGCAGTTCGGCCGGCCGCGGCTGTTCTTCGCCGTCAGCGCCGGCAACATGGACTCGCTCATCAACCACTACACCGCCAACAAGAAGGTCCGCAACGACGACGCCTATTCCCCCGGCGGGCGCATCGGCCTACGTCCCGACCGCGCCACCCTCGCCTACTGCCAACGGGCGCGCGAAGCCTTTCCGGGCGTGCCGATCATCGCCGGCGGCGTCGAGGCCTCGCTGCGGCGGCTGGCCCATTACGATTACTGGAGCGACACCGTTCGCCGCTCGATCCTGCTCGATGCCAAGGCCGACCTCGTGGTCTACGGCATGGGGGAGAAAACCATAGTCGAGATCGCTCGCCGGCTGGCCGCCGGCCAAGCGGTAAAGGCCCTGCGCGACCTTCGTGGTGTCGCCTACGCATTGGGGGCTAGCGAATCAGGGGTCAGCAGTCAGCAGTCAGCAGTCAGCAGTCAGCAGTCAGGGGTCAGAAGTCAGGCTGCCTCACCGCGCGATCCAACCGAAGGGTTCGTCGATCTGTCTGCCCTGCCCAAAGAAGAACGCGGCGGCCTCCCTCCGGCCTTCTGCTTGCTCCCTTCCTACGAGCAAGTCAAAACCGACAAGCTCGCCTTCGTCAAGGCTACGCGCATCTGCCACATCAACACCAATCCTTTTAACGCCAAGCACCTGGTCCAGTATCACGAGCGCCAGGCGGTGGTCGTCAATCCGCCGGCCTTGCCGATTTCCCAGGCCGAGATGGACGCGATCTACGACTTGCCCTACACGCGCCGGCCGCATCCCTCGTACACCGAACCGATTCCCGCACAGGAAATGATCAAAGATTCGGTGACCCTCATGCGCGGCTGCTTCGGCGGCTGCACCTTCTGTTCGATCACCGCCCACCAGGGCCGCATCATCCAATCGCGCTCGCCCGAATCGGTGCTCAAGGAAGTCCGCAAGATGGCCGACGACCCGGATTTCCACGGCGTCGTCAGCGACATCGGCGGACCGACCGCCAACATGTACCAGATGCGCTGCACCCGCCCCGAGATCGAAGCGATTTGCAAACGCCTGTCCTGCGTGCATCCGACCATCTGCAAACTGCTGGGCACCGATCACGGGCCGCTCGTGGAATTGATGCGCCGTGCGCGAAATGAGCCCGGCATCCGCAAGGTCCTCGTCGCCAGCGGCATTCGCATGGACCTCGCCCAGCTCTCGCCGGAATACATGCAAGAGCTGACCGCCCATCACGTCGGCGGCCACCTCAAGGTCGCTCCCGAGCACACCGATCCCTGCGTTCTGGGCCTCATGAAAAAGCCGGTCAACAACAACTTCGAGGGTTTCGCCAGCGCGTTCAAGAAGGCCTCGCACCAAGCCGGTAAGCCCAAGCAGTATATCGTGCCCTATTACATCGCCAGCCATCCCGGCTCGGACCTGCACGCCATGATCGACCTGGCGGTGTTCCTCAAGGGCAACGGCTACCGGCCCGACCAGGTGCAGGATTTCATTCCCGCCCCGTTCGACGTGGCCGCCTGCATGTACTACACCGGCATCGACCCGTTCACGATGCGGGAAGTGTACGTGGCCCGCCAGCTGCGCGACCGCAAGCTACAGCGGGCCTTACTGCAGTTCTTCAAGCCGGAAAATTACTTCGAGGTGCGCAAGGCCTTGGAACAGGCCGGCCGCACCGATTTAATCGGCGGCGGCTGCGACGCCCTCATTCCAGCCCAGCCGCCGAAGGAGGCGCTGCAAGCACGCCGCCAGCGCGCCAACGAAGTCGGCCGCGGCGAGTATGTGCACACCATTCCGAATCCCGGAAAGAAACGAGGTTATCGGCCGGGAAGAAAGACGGCGCGGCGCAGCCGGCGGGCGGGGAAAAATGATCGATTAAAAAAGAACTCGAGTTCGGCCAAGGCATGGTAGAATGAAAGTAAAGTTCTACATCGATCCGGAGACCGGCCAGCCGCACATTTACAACCACGGTGTGACCGAAGCGGAAGCCCGCCAAGTTCTTGAGCGGCCGGGATCGGTTCTCCGGGGACGAAAAAACTCGCGGTTCGCATTGGGCCAGACCGAGATGGGCCGATACCTCAAGGTAGTTTACGTTCCCCGCAAGGAAGGTCCCGGCGTGCTCGTGGTTACGGCCTATGACCTGAGAGGCAAAGAACTAAGAGCGTACCGTCGCCGACGGAGGAGATTCAGGTGAAAAAAAAAGCCATACACCAACAGTTCCCCCCCGGATGGAATGAGAAAAAAATCCGCGCGGTGATCGCGTACTACGATGCTCAGACTGACGAGGAAGGGGCGGCAGAAATTGAAACAGCCGAAGAGGTCCCAGGCGAGACCTGGATGTCCGTGCCGACCGAACTGGTCCCGGCCGTTGCTCGCTTGATCGACAAGCACGAGCAAGAAGCCTCGAACACCCGAGCGCGAAAACGCCGGGCAAACAAAAACCGTTCGAAGAGGGCAAGACGCAGGATTTCCGGAACGCCGTAGGGCGCGCTTACCACAAATCTCGGCTCCTGGCGACGGCAAGACCGGAACTAACACTAACCAGGAGAAAACATGCCTCTAAACGATCATTTCCGCGGCCCTCTAGCTCTAGCAACACGCCGGGTTGATAATATGCCAACCAAAAAAAGACCAGTATGTTTCATGTGTGGCAAGGGGCGACTCCGTCCCCAAACCGTGGATGAAACCTTTGACTACGAAACCGACACGAACCGGGTCACCGTCACGGCGAAGGATGTCCCGGTGGAAATTTGCGACCACTGCGGCGAACGCTATCGCGGCCCGGAAGCGGCCATCCTTCGCAACCGCGCCACCGCCCAGGCGCTGCGACTGTTATCTCTGGAAGATATTCGCAACCTTCGCAAACAGTTGCGGCTTTCCCTGGCCCAGTTTGCCCGGCTCACGGGAATCGACCAGGACCTTCTTGCCGATTGGGAAAATGGCCGGCTCTTGCCTACCAGAGCATTGGACAATTACCTGCGCCTCTTGCAAAATGATCCGCAAGCGATTTTGACTTTAAAGCACCTGCGGGTGGAAGCAAGGTCTTCCAGTTTTTCCCGAGCCTGAAAAATTTCCATAGGGTGGGTCGAGTCTTCGAGAGCCACCCTGGCGGGCCGGATTTCGCCGGATTTCGGTGGGTCTCGAAGACTCGACCCACCCTACGAAATGGTACCCGCGATTGAACCATGCCCAGTTTGCCTTTCACGACGCCTTCGGAAACGCCGCCGTCTCCGGATATTTGATGCGGGAATGGAACAGGGCGATCAGGGATTTGCTCAAGCTTTCCTCGATGATGTGCAGCTCGGTCAGGGTCAGGCCGCTCTCCTCGAACTGGCTGTCAAGCAAGCGCTTCATCAACAGGTCGTGCACCAGCTTGCGCAGGCTGCTGGGGGTGGGCGAAAGGAGGGTGCGGCTCGAGCTTTCGACGGCGTCGGCCAGCATGAGAATGCCGTTCTCGCGGTTTTGCGGCTTCGGCCCGGGATAGCGATAGGACGGTTCCAGCTCGGCGGCGGCCTGGCCGGTGGATGCTTGCAGGCGCATGGCCTCGCGGTAGAAGAATTCGACCAGCGTCGTGCCGTGGTGCTGGGCAATGAATTCGACGATCGGCCGCGGCAGGCGGTATTGCCGGGCCAGGGCCACGCCGTCCTTGACGTGGCCGATGATGACCAGCGTGCTCAGGGCCGGCTCCAGGGCGTCGTGCAGGTTTTCGCCCGTCTGGTTCTCGATGAAATACGACGGCTTGAGCATCTTGCCGATGTCGTGGAAATAAGCGCCGACGCGGGTTAACAGCGGATTGGCGGCGATGGCTTCGGCGGCGGCCTCGGCCAGGGTCGCCACCGTCATGCTGTGCGTGTACGTGCCCGGCGCCCGGCGAATCAGTTCTTGCAAGAGCGGATGCGAGCCGTCGGCCAGGTCGAGCAAACTGATGTCCGTGACGATGCCGAAGATGCGTTCCACGACGGGCAAGAGTCCCGTGAGCAAGAAGCCGGCCAGGCTGCCCCAGAGAAAGACCCGCAGGCTGTCCGTGGCGATCAACGTCCAGGATTGCTCGAACAGGCTGCCGGTGGCCACGGTCATGAGGGCCGAGGCCAGCCCGGCCCAGGTGGCCACCTTGACGAGCTGCGTGCGCGTGCGGACGCCGCGCATCAGCAGCACCGCCACCGCCAGGCCGCCCAGGCGCACCAGGAAGAAGCCGAGGTTTTCTTCCAACAGCACCGTCATCGTCACGGCCAGGCTGAACGCCATCAGCAGGGCGAACTGCGGATTGTACACCAGGGCCAGCACCATGGCGGTCACGGTCAGCGGAATGAGGGCGGCATGCCAGGGCGGCTGGCTGAGGACAAACCCGAGAAACAGGGTGAGCACCACCAGCAGGCAGATGCCCACGATGGTAGGCAGGCTGTGGGCCAGCCCGATTTGAAATCGCCCCACGTACAGGGTCACCAGGCCCGCCACCAGGCTGAAGATCAAGAACAGGGCCAGACCCCGGCGAATATGATCGGCTTCGGAAAGACCGGCTTGATACGCCCGGTGTTCTTCCTTGAGCAAGGCCAGATCGCGTTCCTGAATCGCCTCGCCGCGCGGCACCAGCACCATGCCGCGAACATATTTCTCGACCACCCCCGGCCGGTCGCTGGCGTCCGGATTGGCCAGCCCCACCGGATTGACCAGGTCGAAATCGACGCGGACACGCAAATCGTACGGCTGAATCTCGCCCAGGCGATAGGGCAAGGGCGGATCGCCCCAGGTAGCCAAGGCCGTGACCCCCAGGGTGGTTGCCAAAACCATGGCCAAACGAACCAGCACCGTCCGGCGAAACAGTCCCGGCCAAAGAGAGGATGCCGCCCGGCTCGACTGCCGCCGGCCCGTCCATTGTCCCAAGCGCGGTTGCGATTTCCCAAACATGATCCGTCCGTGGAAGGGGAGTCGCGAAAGCGGGGACTACCTTGCCAAATTCCTGGTTTTTTGGCAAGGTTGGTTGTCGATTAAGTCGATTCAACCTGTTATTTTCTTTGGCTTTAGGAAAAAACTCCAAAGCTGCTTCCGGCCTGGTTCAAAATGGTGGTAACAATCTCCGGCCACTCGCGTCAAATTAAGGCAATCCTTGACGCGAGTGGAAATCGCCATAACTATTTTTCCCGAAGAAAGTTATGTTTTGCTCCTTTGCACTCGCGTCAAATCCGTGCACATTAGGTTAAAGCCAACATTTCCACATGGTTTCCTCGGAAACGCAAATCATTCGCGGAGTCTGGGAACACGCGGGCCAACCTTACTGGTGAGTTGATTCGTGTTTTTGTCGATGTTCCCGACACACATCAGAACCAACAGTTTTTTCGCGACTTGAAGGACATTGGAAAAACTAACGCACAAAGATTATTCCAGCGGCATTTTTCAGGCCGAGACGCGAAAAAGGCGGCCGCTGTTCGCCGCGCAGCAGGTCAATTTCCCGCCGTGCAGGGCGGAGGCACGCCCTCACCTGATGACCCAACCCGTTGTCAGAGCAACCCAAACCAGGGGTGCAGTCGGCCCCCACCATGAATTTATGGGGCGGTTTTCATTGTTTTTTCCAGGATTTTCCGCTCAGCGCCCATTTGCAGCAGGGGACAATGGTCGAAGTAATCGACTTTCCCTCGAAAACACGGCCCTTTTTCCCTGAAAATCCTTGGTAGGGGCCGATTGCACCCCAAACCAGGCACTTGCCTTAAACTTACATCAAAGCCTTTTTTATGGAAGGGGGAAACTCGACCAAAAGGAAATAATCAGTGGGATACAAGTAATCTTCACCTTCGTTGTCGATCACCCGGATGTAATTGGATCGGGCCGCGCTAGGATCCGGTAAGACCTGATATATTTTAAGTGGGGTCAGCAGATCCGGATCATCTGACTGAATGCAAATAGCGAACTTGCGGGAGTTTTTTTTCCTTTTTTCCATGGCTTTTAATCCAAAAACCGGAAGGACCGATCCGTCTGCAATCCCCTGTTAGACACCCGGTTGTCAAGCGGCATCATCGCGCTTCTTGAAGTCGATCATGTAGGCATCGCCATCGAATGACATTACCTGCCCCAAAAATTCCTCGCGCACGTCAAAAGTCTTCTCGAGCCCGCTGACATCCTCACCTACGTCAACTTTTGCAGTGTCCTTGGCTGAAACAATGATGAGGCGAACTGGA
>CAZFGM010000414.1:0-2335 GCA_964518515.1 uncultured Alcaligenaceae bacterium
TCTCTTCCCGGCGGCACGGGGGAAATGCCGACGGTGGGGGTGCCCAGGACCTCGTCCCGGAAATGAATGCCATCGGTCTTGACGCTGTCCAGCTCGGTCAGCTTGAACTGAACGGTTTTGTGGCAGGCCACATTCCGGTCGATGCCCCAGCGCGACCCCTTCTTCATGTTGTTTTGCCTCAGGGTCACGCGTTCCCCGGTGTCGGAGACGATTTCCAGGCGCAACTCATCGCCGTTGGCGTCTTTCTCCTGCGGGGTATGGCAGCCGAGTTCAATGATGCAAAGGAAAGGTGATTGCAATTCCGGGTTCCCGATGGGATTATTACGGTGCTGCGAATTTAACTTGGAACCTCGGATTCCCGAAAATCGCGGCAAATGACTACGGCCCGAAGAAAAATCGAGGAAGCTTTCGGGGGAGAATTTCAATGGCACGCGCGATGATTGTTATGACAGTCTTACTCGGCCTTGCCGCCGCCATCCAGGCCGGGGATAAAGAAGTCTGGCCGCAGTTTCGCGGTCCTGCCGGCCAGGGCGTTGCCTCGGAGGGCACCGCGTTCCCGGCGGCTCTGGAGCCGGCGAAAAACCTCCTGTGGAAACTGCCGCTGCCGCCCAGTCCGGCGTCGCCATGCGTCTGGGGCAAGCGCATCTTTGTCACCGCCTTCGTCAAGGCGGACCAGAAACTTGAGACCTTGTGCATCGACCGGGCCAAGGGAAAGGTTTTGTGGCGACAAACGGCACCGGCAAAAAAGATCGAGCGCGTGCACCAGATCAGCACGCCGGCGGCGGCCACCCCCGCAACGGATGGCCAGCGCGTCTACGTCTACTTCGGTTCCTTCGGTCTGCTCTGTTATGATTTCGACGGCAAGGAACTGTGGCGGACTCCCCTGCCTTTGCCCAGCACGCGCTTCGGCACAGGCTCATCGCCGATCGTGGCCGGGGGCCGTGTGCTGCTCAACTGCGATTTCCCCCCAGCACCCTATCTGCTCGCCGTGGATGCCCGCAGCGGCGCGATCGCGTGGAAACAGGAACGTCTCCTGCCCACCGACGGCTACGCCACGCCCCTGTACCGGCCGACCAAAGAAGGCGGCGAGATCATTCTGCACACGCCGAACCGCCTGCTGGCCTGCAGCCTGAAAGACGGCGGCGAGCGCTGGTGGGTGCGCATCGATTCGGTCGGCTTCGGCACGCCCGTGCTCGGCGATGGCCGGGTCTACGTCAATAGCTGGTTCATGGGCGCCGACCCCGCCGACCGGGTCGATGTCCCCGACTTCGCGGGGCTTTTGAAAAAATATGACAAGGACAAAGACGGCAAGATCAGCAAGGCGGAGTTTCCCAAGGACCTGGCTCTGGTCCGGCGAGGGGAGGCGGGCAATCTGCCCGGCGCCACCTTCAAGGCCATCGAAATGTTCGGCGGCATCGACAAGAACAAGGATGGCTTCATCGACGCCCAGGAATGGCAAGGGCTGCTCGAAGCGGCGGGCAAGTTCGCCGGCCTGGGCAAGAAGGTGGAGAACGGCCTGCTGGCCGTCACGCCCGGCGGCAACGGGGACATTACCGAGCGCGTGGCGTGGCGCGAGAAGGGCGGAGTGCCCGAGGTGCCGTCGCCGCTGTTTTATCGCGGCCGGGTGTACACGGTCAAGGACGGCGGCATCGTCTCCTGCGTGGACGCGGCCACGGGCAAGTTGAAATACAGGGCGCGGCTCGGGGCGGGCGGCGCCTACTTCGCCTCCCCCGTGGCCGGCGACGGCAAAATCTACGCCGCCTCGCGCCAGGGCGTCGTCACCGTGTTCGCCGCCGGCGATACCTTCCAGGTCCTGTCCCGCAACGATCTGGAAGAGCCGATCCTGGCCACGCCCGCTCTGGTCCATGGCAAGATTTACGTGCGCGCCGAGAACCACCTTTTCGCTTTTGGAAAATGAGGCCTTGGGAGTGTGGCGGCTCGCCGCCGCTTTGGATCGACGTGCGAGAATCCAAAAGCGGTGCCGAGCCGCAAGGCCCTGCGCCAGGCCCAGCGCGAACGCCGCCCAGCTGCCAGTGACATACTGTCCGCCCACCCATCGACTTCGCCGCCGTCAAGGCCTCGATCTCCCTGGCCGACATCCAGTTCGATTTCCTCCAGCCCTAATATCCAACAGAACCAGCTCTTGTTTTCCTGTGCAATCGTCAATCTTTGGCTCGAGCCAAGCGCCTTGGCGGGATATCCGTTGGGAATTGCCTGGTGCAAAGACAGGACAGTGGGAGTAAGATGGCACATGTCTGTTTTCTCCATGAAACTGGGGGGCGTCCAAAACCGCCAGTTTGGAGGAAACAGACAATTTAGAAAAACCCTATTCTCC
>CAZFGM010000414.1:2435-6805 GCA_964518515.1 uncultured Alcaligenaceae bacterium
CCCATGCGGTTCATCGGACGCGGTTCA
This sequence comes from uncultured Alcaligenaceae bacterium, assembly GCA_964518515.1. Lineage (GTDB taxonomy): Bacteria > Planctomycetota > Planctomycetia > Gemmatales > Gemmataceae > CAZFGM01. The sequence continues at coordinate 2,463 of CAZFGM010000414.1, forward strand.
TCGGATAGGTTGCCTTGGACCTTATTTGCGCGTATGGAGGGGCGGATGACTTTCCGGTTCATGACGGACGGAGAAGAATAGGTAGCTGGGACGTGAAAGCCAGACGGTGGCGAGAATGCGGTCATCATTCAGTCAACTTCGGGGCATCGGCTTGAGCCAGGCGCGATAGCGCGCATTTCCAAACCCAGCACGAGGCAATGATCTTGAAGACCGAGCCGCTCCCCAACCGCGGCAGCATCTGGCTGGTGAATCTGTTCTTTGGCGCCGGCCCGGCCCCGACGGGAAACTTGGCCGATAGCCTGGCCCACCATCTGCAACAAGCGGATTTCCACGTCGAGGTCATCACCGGAAAGAGCCAATACCATGCCATGGACAGCGGCGCCGCGCCGCGCTTTTCCGGCCGCATTCATCGGCTCTATTCCAGCAATGCCGCGGCCACGGGCGTTCTCGGCCGTTTCCTCTGCTGGATGTCGTTCTACCTTGCGGTTTTCTTCTTTGCCCTCTTCCGCAAATGGCCCGACCGCATTGTCATCATGACAACGCCTCCGTTCCTGCACGCCGTCTTCGTCGCGATTCGCAAGTTCCGCGGATGGCGCACCCGCCTCTATCTTTGGAACCAGGACACTTACCCCGAAGTCCTCGATGCCGTCGGGCTCCTGCGCCGGCGATCGTTGCTCTATCGCCTGGTCAATCGCATCCAGTGCTGGGCGACTTCGCGGGTCGATCGCGTCTTCGTTCTCGACGAAGCCATGCGCCGAATCCTTCACAATCACGGCGCTGCCGACATACGCATTACCCCGAATTGGCAAACCGACGATTCATCGGCGACACGCGTTTGGGATGACGAACTGCAGGCGTTGGTATCGCGTGCCCGCGCGTCGTATCGCTTTCTGGTGCTATACACAGGCAACTTTGGCTGGGGGCACGACTTGCGTATCCTCTTCGAGTACTTGCGTGCCCAGCCAACCCAGCGGGATTTCTTCTTCCTCTTCGTCGGCGGCGGTGAAAAATGGGACCGCGTGGCCGAAATCGTCCAGCAGGGAGTACCGGGAATCGGGATTCATTCCTACGTCGCCAAGTCGCGTTTGGACGACCTGATTGGCTTCGCCGACTTCGGACTGGTCGCCCTCGAAGCGCAGTGCGCCGGCATGCTATCACCGAGCAAGATTCACGGCTATCTCTGGCACGCGGTCCCGCTCCTCTATCTCGGCCCGGAAACTTCCAACGTGGCGGAGGCCATCGACGACTTTCGTTGCGGTTTTCGCATTCCGGAGAATGATTCGAATTGCTTGCAGTCGGTTCTGGCAACGATCGCCGCGACCGGTTTCAAGCGCCATGACTACGCCATGGCGGCCAAACGCGCTTCCGACGAACGTTACTCGGAATTGGTTGCAGTCAAACGAATGATCGGAGCAATCACGGATAGTTCCCGCGCCCCGTGTTCTCCCATGAGGTTTCATTGAGCAACCCGCGCGAGGAACATCCCGTGCGCGGGCTGACGAAGCACATGGTTTTCCCACCAACTCAGCGGGATAGCGGCGGCGGCCGAAGCTGCCGCCAACAAGCGGCTGACGATGGTGCGCATCGATCCGTGGCCGTACAACTGGGTCGCATTGGCGCTGGGAAACAGGGACAGGCCGGCAGCAGCGGCAGCGAAGATCGTTGCATCAGACTGCCTGGACACCTTGTCGTAACCTGCCGTTTGAAATGCGCGCATCATTCCCTGTGAGGTGGGCAGCGATAGATGGCGGGGTGCTTCGGTTACATTTACCCACCGCTTGCCAAAGCATTTTGCCTGTTGGCTGTCAAGCAACGGTACAACAGCGACAAAGGTGCCGCCCGGTTTGAGCAAAGTTCGGCAAGTGCGCATCGCATCTACCACATCCGGTACGTGTTCGAGGACGCAGAAAGCGGTGATTACGTCAAAGGAGGAGGGTTCGAATGCCCTCTTGAGGCCGGCCATATCGGTGCTAACGGCAGGAATCCCGAGAGTTCTTTTCACGTAATCCACCACGCTGGCCTGAAAGTCCATGCCGAACACTTCAAAACCCAGTCGGCGGAAGGCCAGCAGCCGCCATCCCCGGCCACAGCCAACGTCCAACAAACGCAGCCCGCGCTGGCCTTGCCAATGAATCCCCTCGAGAGCCCGGCGTGCCTGGGCGGCGTACACGACTCGAAAAAACAGGCGGAATTCGAGCCAGGCGAGCAGCCGTTGCAGTCGGCTCTTGCCCGCGCTGTTCGGGTCGAAGCTATAGACCTCAGGGTAGAAGCCGGCCAAGTCGGCAGGCTTGGGCTGTGGCAGGAGCAGTGCCGATCCACAATCCGTACAACGCGCAAAACTCCATCGGCCGGGAACATATCCAAGTCGATCCTGAATGTTGTCGTACCAGGGGATAAATCTCTCGTTGCCACAATACAAACACGTAGCCATGGCGGATCTCGCAGCGAACCAGTGACCGTCCGTTTGATTCCGTACCGACTTTTTCTGGACCCGGCCGCTACGGGTTTGGGCACTGCTCATGGGCTGCGGTTATCGACCAGCGGCTGTCTCGTAATAAAGGGTTTTCCTTGCGAATAAACAGCAAGTCGCCGTACGCCAGGGCGTCATCGAGCGGCCGGTGCCACAGCGACATCACGTCATAGCAGACGAATCCACGCTCGTCCATGAAGCGGACAATGTCCGCCAGAACCGGAGCGCCGTGATAGATCGGCAGGAACAAGGTTTCCAGAATCACGACCTGGGCGTGACGCAGGCACGCGGTCGCCCCAGCCAAACAAATAAGCTCAGCGCCCTGAAGATCGAGTTTGATCAGGTCGGGAGATGGGAATTGCCCCTTGGCCAGCAGTCGATCAAGGGTCGCCATGGGCAGCCATTTGCTTTCTCCGAATGGCTTGCCTTGCGCGTTCGGCAGAAGCGAGGACTGGTCCGAACTAATATGGAACCGGCCTTCCCCCTCGCGCTCCCCAAGCAGCGCTTGAACAACGTGGACGCCCCGGTAGCGCGCGGCGACCGCGCGAAGTTCGCGCTGAGCATCATCGCGTGGTTCAATGCACACGACCATCGCCTGCGGGTAAACGCGCTTGAGGCCGATTAGCCACTCACCAACGGCCGCGCCGCCGTCCACCGCACAGCGCACCTCGATTCCGAGCCGGCGCAGGCGGCGGAGCCGACTCCAAGTGGTGTCGAAGATCCCTCGATGCCCCAATACAAAAAGAGACATTCGCCTGATGATACGCCACAGAAGACGTCGAATTCGAATCATGGGAACGCGTGCTTTGCAGACTACGGATCGCGACGGAGGTTTCTCTCCGGCTTAATTGTATCTTTGAGCGCCTGCGATCAGAAGAAATTGTAGTTGGCAGCGTGAATCGTTACAATGACATCACTTTCTGGCGATTCCGTGAGAACAGCCCCAAATGCCGGAGTAAACCCAATGCCCGCAATGAAAAGGAAACCTGATACGCGTTCCGAGAATACCTCGGCGATTAGGCGCGCGGCAGACGCCTGCGTAACTTCCGCGGAGGTCCTGACTCTCAGTGAAGCCGCGGCATACCTGAGAGTGCCCGAGCCCGAAGTCATCCAAATGGTCAAGCAACAAAACCTTCCCGGCCGATTGATTGGCGAGCAATGGAGGTTCTTGAAGTCGGCGTTACAAGACTGGCTTCGGATACCGGCGCCGAGGCCCAGCAAGGAAGCCGTGTTGTCACGCATTGGCAACTGGCAAAACGATCCGTACCTCGAGCAAGAACTCGAAGAAATCCACAAACGTCGGGGCCGACCCTTGACTACAACTGAACAATGACAATTCTGGACACCGACACCCTCTCGCTCTTGTTTGCAAACCATGCGCGCGTCGTCGCGCGTTATCGGGCGGAGACCGACGAAGTGGTTAGCACGATCATCAGTCGAATCGAAACGCTGCAGGGTCGTTTCGCCACTCTCTTGAAGGCTGCAGATGGGGCCCAACTCCGGCTAGGGCAAGAACGTCTGGACCGGGCGGAAAGGGACCTGGCGACTTTTCGGTTTTTGCCCATTAACGCTGGCGCTGCTATCGAGTTTGACCGGCTCCGGGCCAACAAGAAACTCAAAAGGATCGGTCGGGGTGACCTGTTAATCGCCAGCATCGCCTTGGCCTTCCGAGGGACTCTGGTGACTCGGAATACGCGGGACTTCAAACGGGTTCCCGGGTTAAGAAGCGACAATTGGGCCGAATGATTCGCTGCGTAACGTTTCTGCAAGCCATTATTTGCATGGCCTTTCCAACGTTACGTTAGTAATCCACCTGGCCTCGTTCAACCTATCGGGTGCTTGTCTCCAAGCGATTCCAGGTGCCATTTTCCTT
>CAZFGM010000415.1:0-6800 GCA_964518515.1 uncultured Alcaligenaceae bacterium
TCAAACGCCTGTGGAAACTGGTAGCCTGAGTACAGAGTTTTTCAGAAAGTGCAGCTTACCCCAAACGCGTCAAAATATCGTCTACTCCGACCACCAGGCGGCGGCCGTCCTCGAACTCCACAAGGACTTTGCGGGCCAGGATTTCCTGGCCCAAGACCTTGCCCTGGCCCTTGCTGGTCACGACCCGGCTGCCGACGGTAGGCAACTCCATCTGGAATTCTTCGTAAACGTCCTGCTCGAAGCGCAGGCAGCACTTGAGCCGGCCGCAACGCCCGGAAATCTTCGATGGATCGAGTGTCGATTTCTGAATCTTGGCCATGCGCATCGACACGGGCGGCATGACGGCCATGTGGGTGTTGCAGCACACCGGCTTGCCGCAGTCGCCGTAGTCGGCCAGCAGCTTGGCCTCGTCGCGGACGCCGATTTGCCGCATCTCGATGCGCGTGCGGAATTCGCGGGCCAGGTCCTTGACCAGCTCGCGAAAGTCCACGCGCTTTTCCGCCAGGAAATAAAAAACGACGCGCTCGCCGCCGAACAGATGCTCGGCGTCCACCAACTCCATCTGCAGGTGCCGCTGGGCGACGAATTCCAGACACTTCTCGAACTCACGCAGCTCGACCTGGCGGAGCCGGTCCACCGCGGCATGGTCGTCTTCGGTCATGCCGCGGACGATCTGTCCCTTGGTGGGTTCCTGGATCAGCTGCACGGCCTGGGGTGTGGCCGGACACAGGACTTCGCCGACTTCCAAACCGCGCTCGCTGCGGACGATGACTTCCTGGCCCTTGGGAAAGCTGGTTTCGGCGGGGGCTTCGTACTCGCCGAGAAAACGCATGGCGCCGTGGCGCGTGATGTAGGAGGCTACCATAGGAATATAGGGCATGAGGTTCTATTTTCCAGCGAGCCGCCGGGCTTGTCCCGGCGGGATAAACCCGCCGGCTCGCCGAGTTACCTGAACGCTAAACGTTCGCTCACCAAACATTGTAAAAGGCCTGACCAGGAAAGAAAGGCCAAGTCCGGGGACACTGCTGTCATATGACCTGGAAAGGCCTTGCTTCTTTTCTCGGGAGCGAATTGCTTGACGACCCGCCTGACCATCCGCTTGATCTGGGCCTGGACCTCGGTTCGTTTCTTGGTTCTGGGCATCCGCATAGGCCAGGGGCAAGGGCGAAACGGAGTTTCGCGGACCGGCGTTCCCAAACAGAGTTTGGGAACGAGGACGGGCGGGCTCAGCAACCCATTGTAAAAGGCCGTGCCAGGAAAGAAAGGCCAGTCCGCCGGTTTTCTCTTGCAATCTCCGCTCGGAAAGGAGAAACTACAGTGGTCCGAAACAGAGGCCCGACCCACCCTATGTTGACTTTTCGAGATTTTACCCCCCGCCTTGGTTCGACCTTGACTCCCAGAAAACCCCTGGTAACCATTAAAGGTGGGGATTTTCCCCGCCCACGTGAGAAACCCATGGCGTGTTCCCAAACCCGACCGACGCCTCTTTCCCCAGGCGGCCCCCGTGCGCCGCGGACCTGGCTTGGGTTGGCGGCGGTTCTAGTTCTGGGCGGTTGTCAAGAAGCCGACGACATCCGCCAGTACAAAGCGCCGCGCGTGGAATATCCGGAATCCCGCATGCTCGCCGCCATCTGCTCGCAGAAGGACTACATGTGGTTTTTCAAGGTCCAGGGGTCGCCCAAAGCGATCGGCGATCAGGTCGAGACCTTTGAAAAGTTCTTGCACTCGGTTGAATTTACAGGCCGGAAGGAAGAGCCCGTGACCTGGGAGGTTCCTGACGGCTGGAACCACCAGCCCGGTCCGGGGTCACGTTATGCTACCTTCACCTTCGGCACCCGCCAAGAGCCGCTCGAACTGACCGTGACTCCCTTGGGCGGCACTCTGCTGGACAATATCAACCGCTGGCGGCAACAGTTTCTCCTGTTGGATCCAGTGACCGAGAAAGAACTTGACAGCATCACCCGGAAAATCGAGGGAAAAAATTCCACCTTCACGGTGGTAGATATGAAAGGATTCGCACCCATAGGAAAAAAGACGATTGTGGTTCCTCCTCCCCAGCGCCCGCCGGTCCCTCCGGCCAAGCGCGATCTCCCTCTGAAATACCAGGTTCCAGACGGTTGGCGGGAAATGGCAGACCTTCCCGAATTTGCGGTGGCCGCCTTCCAGGTGGGCCAAGGCCAGGAATCCGCCCTGATCTCTGTGACTCCGGCGGGTGGTTCGTTGCTTTTTAATGTCAATCGCTGGCGTGGCCAAGTGAAATTGCCTCCGGTCAAAGAAGGCGATTTACCCAACCTGGTCGGGAAAATTCCGTGTGCGGGAGTAGATTCTGCTTATGTTGATCTGCAAGGACCCCAGAGGAGGATTCTGGGGGTCGTGCATGTCCAGGACAACGCGACCTGGTTTTTCAAAGTGATCGGCCCGGACCGAATCGTCGGCCAGCAGAAGCCGGCGTTCGAGGCGTTTGTGCGATCCGTGACGTTTCCGTGAGAATTTAGCCGGCGAGCTTGCTCGCCGCGTAAAGATGATGTCCCCGGCGAACAAGTTCGCCGGCTAAATAGGTTCCACTAATGGATACCATTACCACCATTCCTGAACCCCCCGCCGAGACCGCACCGGCCTCCCCCGCGCTCGCCCCGCGGGGCAAGCCGTTGCCCCTGCAGGCACTCGAGATTGTGGCCTCGCTGCGCCTCACCGTGGTCTTGTTCGCCTTGTCCATCCTGCTGGTCTTTTTCGGCACCCTGGCCCAGGTGGATATCAGCATCTGGGCGGCCGTCAACACGTATTTTCGCGCCGCGATTGTGTGGGTACCGTTGCAGATTTTCTTCCCCCGCCCAGGCCCGACCAATGATTACTATGAGATCTACGGGGCCTTTCCCTTTCCCGGCGGCTGGCTGCTCGGCGGCTTGCTTCTGGTAAACCTCTTGGCTGCTCACGCCATTCGCTTCAAGGTCTCCTGGAAACGATCGGGCATCCTGCTCATTCATGGCGGTTTGATCGTCATGATGCTGAGCGAACTGATTACCGGGCTATTTGCCAATGAAGGGCGGTTGCATATCGAAAAGGACAAAGGCAGTAATTACCTCCAAGACTATCATTCCTCCGAACTGGCGATCACCACTGCCCTGGACGACAAATTCGATAATGAAGTGGTCATTTCCGACCGCATTTTGCGGGGCGGGGGAACCATTAGCCACGCGGATTTGCCCTTCGACGTGGAGGTGGTTCGTTACCAGGTCAATTCGGTGGTGATTAGTTACCTTCCCGTGGATTTCCAGAATCCGGCCACCATGGGGATGGGGCGTAAATGGGCAACGGTGGAAAAAGCGTCCATCGAGGGCACGCAAACGGGGGGAGAAGTAGATATTCCTTCTGCCTACGTCGCTCTTAAACGGAAAGATAACGGCCAGGCAATCGGCACTTTTCTGGTTTCCGCGCATCCTTTTTTCGTCGAAAACCCGGCTGCCACTCCGCCCAATCATCTTTTCTTTCGCCCGCAACCTGTCAAGGTGGGCGACCGGGTCTACTATCTGGCGATGCGCAACAAGAGAACCTATCAAACGTATACCATGTACCTAAAGGAAGGACGCACGGAGTATTATCCGGGAACACAAAAACCAAAAAGCTATTCCAGCACGGTCCTGCTCCTGGATCCATCGCGCAAAGAAAAACGGGAAGTGACCATTTCCATGAATAACCCGTTGCGATACGGAGGGGAGACCTTTTTTCAGTCCGGCATGAGCCATGCCATAGTTGAAGGCCAGCCAACAACCATCACAACGCTGCAAGTGGTTCGCAATCCCGGCTGGCTAATGCCTTATTTTTCGTGCGCCATGGTTTCCCTTGGCATGATCTTTCACTTTGGACTGACCTTGATGAATTTCCTCGAACGGAGATTGGCCAAATGAAAGCCTTTTTCGACAATATGAAATATGGAATCGTGGGCTTGGCCGCTCTCATTTTAATAATAACGGCGATTCCGCCGACGTATCCGACGAACCGTTTTCAGTTCGATAAGTTCGCTGCCTTGCCGGCCATTGGCGGCGGGCGCATCAAGGCCCTGGACACAGAGGCCCGCGTCAATCTCATGGCTATCAGCGGCCGGCAATCCTTCAAGGTCGTTGAAAAAACTACCGACGGCGCGGAAAAAACCACGGCCTATCCTGCCATCAAGTGGCTCCTCGACGTAATGACCAGCCATTATTACTCCCCTGATCCGGAGGCGGCCAAGTTCAAAATCTTTCGTATCGAGGATTCGGAACTGCTGTCCGCCCTGGGCTTGGCGCCACGCCATGGTCCTTTTGCTTACGAAGAGTTCCAAGCCAAACTGAACGAGGTGGGCGAACGTCTGAAAAAAACTCTCAAAGAGAAAGAGGAAGAAAACCTATCTCCCCAGGAGAAGCACCTGGTTAACGAAGTGGGGATGTTGGGTAGTCAGACGAGGAAGATTTTCCTCCTGTCCAGCGGCCCTGCCGCCAACGCTCGGATTTTTCATATCGAAAACGACCAACTGCTGCAAATTTTGGGCCTGACCGCGCGCAAGGGTTTCCAGTACTCCCTCCTCGAGATTCTGCCCAAATACGACGAGCTGGAATCTCAAATTGAAAGGGCCGGACAGGTAGAGGAGAAAAATTGGGACCTGTTCGATCGTAAAGTCATGGACCTGGCCCGAGGTTTAAAGATTTACCAAACTTTCGCCAACTGGGGCGCTCCGCATGCCGTGCCCCCGGCTGGAAAAGGGGGCCCTTGGCAGACCCTGGCCGAAGCTGAGAGAAAAGGAAACCCCGCTTTTGGCGTGTACAAGGTTTTGTTTGAAGCATATGTCAAAGACAACGTCGAACGGTTTAACGAGATGCTTGGGGAGTATTCCAAGGCCCTGGCCAAGGAATACGTCGTGGAAACCGGCAGTGCCCATTTCGAAGTCTTTTTCAATCACTTCGCACCATTCGAAAAGTGTGCCCTGTTTTACGCCTTGGTTTTTCTGCTGATTTGCCTGAGTTGGTTTGGCTACACCGAGCAATTGCAAACTTCCGCGTTCTGGCTGGCCGTGTTCCTGGCGGGGGTTCACACCCTGGCTTTAATATTTCGCATTTACCTCACCGGTCGGCCTCCCGTCACGAACCTGTATTCCTCCGCAGTGTTTATCGGCTGGGGCTGTGTGCTTCTGTGTCTTTTCTTGGAATGGATCTTCAACAATGGCCTGGGCACGATGGTGGCCTCGATTCTGGGGGGCCTGACGTTGATCATCGCCCATAATCTGGCCGCCAGCGGCGACACCATGGAAGTCCTGGTCGCTGTGCTGGACACCAACTTCTGGCTGGCCACCCATGTCGTCTGCATCACCTTGGGCTATACCGCCACATTCGTCACCGGCTTCTTCGGCATCGCCTATGTGATCAAGGGGGTCTTCACCCCTTCGCTGGACAGGGAAACTGCCGTCAACTTAACCAAAATGACTTATGGCACCGCCTGCTTTGCCACCCTGCTCAGCTTCACCGGCACGGTGCTGGGCGGCATCTGGGCAGACCAGTCCTGGGGCCGGTTCTGGGGCTGGGACCCGAAAGAAAACGGCGCCCTCATCATCGTTTTGTGGAACGCCCTGCTTCTGCACGCGCGCTGGGGCGGCTTGGTCAAGGGACGCGGCCTCGCCAACCTGGCCATTGGCGGCAACATTGTCACCGCCTGGTCCTGGTTCGGCGTCAACATGCTCGGCGTCGGCTTGCACTCGTACGGTTTCATGAGCGGCGCTGTGTTCTGGATGGCTGTTTTCGTCGCCAGCCAGGTGGTATTGATCGGCACCGGCTGTCTACCCGAAAAATACTGGAAGAGCTTGAACGTCCAGGCACAGCGCTTTGCCCCGCCGGCGGTTGTAAAGCCGGCGCTGTCTATGCCAAACGGTGACGGGGCGCCGTCACCAACCTCCATCAAGCAAGCCAAAGCGCCGTCTGTGAAATCATCGAAAGTGAAAGTGAAAAATTAGGAGGGGACAATTTAAAGCCTCCCTCCGGCGAAAACCTCGCACGTCAAGGTCTAAACGAGTGCCGCTGACCCCCAGGGCTCGAAGACTCGCCCTGGGGCTTGGGGGAAAAAAAACCATTCCAAGCCCCAGGGCGAGTCTTCGAGCCCTGGGGGTCGAGCGTGGGGGTGCGCGACTCTCCCCTATGGCGTTCCCCATTTCCCCAGCTACAATACAAAGGATAATATTATCCCTGCTCCCGTGGGTTTTCCGTGGACACCACCTCCGCCAAATCCGCTACCCTGGCCCTGACCTGCGCCTGCGGCGCCTATTTGGAAATCGACGCCAACTTCGCCGGGCAGACGATCCAGTGTCCCGATTGCCAGAAACCGCTGGAGGTGCCCAGCCTCGAGCACAGGCGGACCAGCGGCTACGCCCTGGCCAGTTTCCTGACGGCCCTGATCGGGGCGTTCACGCTGGTGGGGCCGCTGCTGGCGGTCGGACTGGGCCTGTGGGGCCTGCGGCACATCGCCAAGAATGCCGATCGCCTGGCGGGCAAACGCCTGGCCCAGGCCGGCATCGTCTGTGGGGCGGTGTTTTTCGCGCTCGGCCTGGTCACCTTTTTCTGGGCCGAGCGCGTCGGCTTGGACGGTTGGCTGCGGGAATTCCTCTGGGCCGGCCAGCTGGATTACAATGTTCCGGACGAGGTCAAATCGGAAAGCCTCAAGGATGAGCTGATTCTCTGGTCCTTCAAGCGGCCAGGGCCGAAACGCTGGGGCATCTACCGGTTCCCGGATTCCGATACGAGCCGCCTCCATGAATTCATCCTGGTACAACCCCGCGACGA
>CAZFGM010000416.1:0-6795 GCA_964518515.1 uncultured Alcaligenaceae bacterium
GAAAAGCTGCGACGACTGGATGCCGGCCATGGCCCTGCCGTTGACGCCGGAGCAGTTTCACCAGTTGCCGCGCAATGCCTCCTACAAGTATGAGTATGTGGAGGGCAAAGCCTCCCTGACGCCGCGGCCTCAATTTTTCCACGCCGTGCTCGATCTACCCCTCGTGGAAACCGTTGCGGGGGAGACCTTCGGTCAGCCAGGCGAGGTCGGGAGACCCGCGCCGAACCTGGCGGGACCCGCGCCGAGCCTTCGTCCCTTCCGCGCCGAGGATTGGCCGCTCTTGGAGCCGCTGTTTCGGGCGGCCTTTCGCCGCTGGCAACCGTTCGCCAGCCTCGAGGACGCCACCTTAGCCCAGGCGGCCCGGCAAAGCCTGGCCAAAACACGCGGCGGGGGCGATGGGCCTTTTCTGGCGGCCGCCAGTTTCGTCGCCCTGGACGGCGAAGACCATCTTCTCGGCGCCATTCTGCTTACTCTTTTACCGGAAGGGGACCCGTGCGCTTGGGCCAGCTATTACTGGAAGGACCCGCCGCCGGCGGACGCGGTCGAGCGGCGGCAGGGACGGCCGCACGTGACGTGGGTTTTTGTCACCCCCGGCCAGCAGGGCGCGGGCGTGGGGTCGGCGCTTTTGGCCGCCTCCTGTCAGGCCCTGGGAGACATGGGATTCGCGCGGCTGTTCAGCACTTTTCTGCTCGGCAATGAGGCCAGCCTGCTCTGGCACTGGCGCAACGGCTTTCGCCTCTTGCCCAACCCGGGCGCGCGGAGAAATTTGCGGTTTGCCAATACACCACCGCAAGGCATGGGCTTGGGTAAAAAAGTTGAAGAGAACGCTTAGGCGCGCGGCCGTGGTTTTTTTGAGGCCGCACCAGAATGCGTTGTCCCCGTTTTTAGTGCGTTCCACTGTTCGAGAAAAGTTAAAAAAGTTGCACCCCCCCTGGCCTCTGGGGTAGGATGGTGCGGGAATACAGCGCGAAACCTCCAGACGCCCGTTACGAAAGCGCGGCAAGCCAATTTGACTGTCGAATGCAAAAGCAAAATCCAGAGAGGTAATCTACCTTGCCAGGTTGCTATTTTGAATGATGTTCGCTGATGGTTTCGCATTTCGGATTTCGCCAGTCGAATTTTTTCAAGGCAGGTTGTTGTGGCACGCCATCAAAGCAAGTTGATCGTCATCACCGGTTGCACCAAGGGCCTGGGCCTGGCCATGACGGAAAAATTCATCGAGCTGGGGCATACCGTGCTGGGTTGCGGGCGGTCGCGCGAGGGCATCGACAACTTGCGCCGCCTGTTTCGGCCGCCCAACGAATTCGCCGCCGTCGATGTGGCCCAGGAAAGCCTGGTCGAGCCGTGGGCGGCCCGCCTGTTGTCCACGCACGGCCCCCCGGACCTGCTCATCAACAACGCCGGCGTCATCAACAAGAACGCCCCGCTCTGGCAAGTGCCGGCGGAGGAATTCGACCAGGTCATCGACATCAACGTCAAGGGCGTGGCCAATATCATCCGCCACTTCGTGCCGGCCATGGTTTCCCGCAAGGCCGGCATCATCGTCAATTTCAGCTCCGGCTGGGGCCGCTCGACCGCCGCCGAGGTGGCCCCCTATTGCGCCAGCAAATGGGCCATCGAGGGCCTGACCCTGGCCCTGGCCCACGAGCTTCCCCGTCCCATGGCCGCCCTGCCTCTCAACCCCGGCATCATCGACACCGACATGCTCCGCAGTTGCTTCGGCGGCAGCGCCCGCCGCTACCCGTCGGCCAAAGGCTGGGCCGAAAAAGCCGTGCCTTTCCTCCTGGCCCTCAACTCGCGCGACAACGGCAAACCGCAGACCGTCAGTTAAGGTGCGGAAAAAACCTTTCATTGCTTCAAGGGGCTTTGCAACGAATTAGTAGGTCGGGCTTTCCAGCCCGACCTGAACCGCCCAAGCTCAATGAATCTGGGCAAGGGACGTCGGCCTGGAAAGGCCGACCTACAATTGCGTTGCAAAGCCGCTTCAAGGGGTGGAGCGGCCGGCAACAAGCCTGATTTCACCTGCCTGGGAAAGAGGAAGCTCCTGGCCTCAACCAAACACCGCTACCGCAAAGAGGAGTTCGCGCATCGAAGCGGACTGTCAAACCAGGGAATCGGGGCAACGCTTACCTTTCAATTATAAGTTACCGGTCAAACCTCTGACGTTTGGCGAGCCGAGGTCCGTAAGGACCCGGGTCCTTACGGACCTCGGCTCGCCCACTTCCGTGACCTCGGCTCGCCCGCTTCCGTAAACGTAAACGATCTATTTGTTATTCGAAAACTTCTCCCAAATCTTTCTTTACCCTACCTGAATGGTATAATAATTTCCATTTGCCGGGCCGGTTCCGGGGAGGGAACTTAGATGCGAATTGCCGCGTTGATCCTGGCCATTCTCGGGGCGCTGGCCGCCCTGGGAGTCGGGGGCTTGTTTCTCTTGGGGTCGCAAATGGCCAAAGGTTCGCCTTCGTACCTTTTGGCCTTGGAAATCATCCGCGATCCGGTGACCCCCGAGCCTGTGCGGGCTGGAATCCGCGCGGCCTATTCCCGGCTCTTTGCCTTTTCCTATTTCATGGTGGCGGCGGTGCCGTTATGCATCCTGGGGGGGTTGCTGGCCATGAGCCGTAACGGCATCTGTGCGGGCTTTCTCTTGTTGATTGCCCTGTCCGGCCCGGTGGCCATGGCGGTGGGTTTCAGCCAGGCGCTTCCGCCGCCGGACCCCCGTCACGCTCTGCGGGAAAATCCCAGCAAATTCCTGATGGTGATGGCCGGCATTCCCACGGGGTTTATGGCGCTGGCGTCCCTTTTGGCCTTCCTGGTCCAGCTCGAGAAAAGAGGCGGGCCAGTTCCTGAAAGCGCTTGGGCGGAAAACAGCCCGCCGCCGCCCCGCCGCGGCGGCCGCCACAGGGAATCCGAAGAAGATGATTTTTGACGATGTCGGAACCAAACCAGACCGTTCAACCTGAGTGCCGCGTATGACGCCGATCCAATTCCCCTGTCCGGCCTGCAAGGGCCAATTAAAAATCAGCAACCCGGCCCTGGCGGGAAAGAAACTGAAGTGTCCCAAGTGCGGTGCCGTGGTCGTGGCGCCGGACAACGTGGCGGAAACGGAAGCTCCCGTCCCCGCGGGTAACAAACCGGCCCCGCCGCCGCCCGCCCCGGTTTCCCGCGTGAAGGCAGCGCAAGAAAAACCGCCGCCTCCGGACCGTCCGGCCCCGCCGCCGCCCGTCCCGCGCGCTCGATCCAGCGAGAGGATTGCCGACGAGCCGGAGGCGCTCCCCTCCCGCCGCCGGCCTCGTCCCAAAGGTCCGGACCTCTTGCCGCCGATCCTGGTGGCGGTCGTCGCGGTCCTCTACGTCGGCGCCCTGGCGGCAGTCTTCTTGGGCTGGGCCGATGAATTGCTGGTGGGCGACATGAAACTGGACGTAAATCCAAAAGGGATCCCCGTCAAGCCGCCCTGGGAAAACAGGTTCAAAGAACCAGGTGTGGAAAATAAGTTGCCTCCTCCCGACCCGGCTGAAGCCGCTCAGCGTGCGGAAACACTGAAGAAGCGGCTCGATCTGCTGCAAGCCCAGGAGAAAAAGCTTATCGCTGCCTGGCAGGAGAAAGGCCCTTTGCCCGCCCTACGGGTATTTCTCGAAGGCGACTTTTTTTTCCCCCACCAAGTCGCAGTGACCGCAGATGGAAAGTGGTTGGCCGCCACCAATAAGGGCAAGGAAGTAATCGTTTGGGATTTGCCCGCGGGGGAAAGTAGGTGGTTCATCGCTGGGGGAAATGATCTAGAATTTTTACATAGCCTGGCTTTTTCCCCGGACAGCCGGACCTTAGCTTGTACTTACGACAAAAAAATCATTCTTTGGGACGTAACAACGGGTCAAACCAAGATAACTTTGCCCTTGGGCGAAAAATGGGGGAGGGCAACAGCCTTTTCGCCCGATGGTGGAATCCTGGGCGGGGTGGGTCTCTTCTATGGGGCCCTTCTCTGGGATTTGCCGGCGGGCACGACCAAACCCCCGATTGGGGTCGATTTTTCTACCAATTTTTTATCCATTGATATTAGCCCGGACGGGAAAACGATTATCCTCGCCAGCATTAGAAATGAAGTCTTAGCTTTTGACTTGCCCACGGGAAAAATAATCACCTGCCTGGCAGGAAAAAACGAGGGGGGCAATCTGATTAAGATTTCCCCAGACGGCAAGTTCTTGGCAATCAGCGGAAATACGGTCACCGAACCTCAGGTTGTCCGGTTGATCAATTTAAAAAATGGAGAAAGCCGCAGGCTGCCGGCATTGGTAGACGGGGTTGGCTCTTTGAGTTTTTCCCCCGATGGAAAGTTGCTTACCGCTGCCGCAACACCCTTTGGAAAGACTCAAGTAAAAATCTGGGAAGTATCAACCGGCAAAGAACTTCGCAACTTTACAAGCAAGGAATTCGAACTGGGGTCCCCCGTCGTCTTCTCTGCAGGCGGAACGATGCTGTTCACCGCGAATAGGAAAGGCATTCAGGTATATGCCGTGGAAACGCTGCTTGATGAGGCCAAATTACAGGCCGCTCTGGCAGGAAAAAAATCTGCTGAACAATTTGCCGAACTCCTAAAAACCTGGGCCAACGTCGATCGCCAGGGCGATTCGTTGCGGGTGAATGCCTTCAATACCGTGACGGACGCCCAGCTGGCCCAACTCGCCAAGGTGCCGAAGATAGTCCGCCTGGATGTGCAAGGAGCCGATAAATTGACCGATGCGGGTCTGGTGATTCTCAAGGACTCGCCCAACCTGGAATTCTTAAACCTTTCCGGTGCCCGCGGCCTGACCGATGCCGCCCTGGCCCACGTCAAGGGTTGCGCCCAACTGCGCGAGTTGCGCCTGGGGCCGTCGCAAAAGTTTGGCGATCCGGGACTGGCCCATCTCGCCGGGCTTACCGGCTTGCGCTTGCTCGATCTCCAAAACACCAAGGTCACCGACGCGGGGCTTGGCCATCTCAAGGGTATGGTCAATCTGGAAGTACTTTTCCTGAGGAACACAAAAATCACCGGGTCTGGACTGGCCTCTGTCGCGGGCATGGCAAACCTTACCCAACTATACCTGGAAGCAACCAAATTCCAGGACGGCGGCCTGGCCCATCTTAAGGGGCTGAACAAGCTTCGCGTGTTTAACCTTGTCGGCACCGAGGTAACGGACGCCGGTTTCGAGCACCTGGCCGCCTTGACCGGCCTGGAAGACCTTCAGATTGGTAAACTGCCGGGATTAAAGGGCCCTGGGCTGAAACATCTGAAAAAACTCACCCGGATTAAATACTTGAACTTGCGCGGGACCGGAATTACCGATGAGGGATTGGCCCACATCAAAGAATTGAATCACCTGGAGGATCTCACCCTTCCCATACAAATCACCGATGCCGGTATAACGCATTTAGCGGGCCTGACCAAGCTGAGGTATCTTGAACTTACCGACCTCAAAGACCTCAAGGGACCTGGCTTGAAACATTTGCAGAAACTCCCGAATCTATCTTTAAACCTCCACGGAACCGGCATCACCGATGACGGCCTGGCACACATCAAAGAATTGACCCACCTGGACGGCCTCACCCTCCCGGTGCAGATCACCGATGCGGGCTTGGCGCATCTGGCCGGCCTGACCCGGCTGAACTTTCTTGGAATCGAAGGCCTCAAAGAACTCAAGGGCCCTGGCCTGAAATACCTCAAGAATTTGCCCAAATTGACCTCCTTGTACCTCGGCGAGACCGGCGTTACGGACCAGGGGCTGGCCGTGGTAAGGGATTTGACGCAAATAAAATCGTTGGTATTGCCGGACCGAATCACCGATGCCGGCCTGGCCCACCTCAAGGGTCTGACCAACCTGGAAACCTTGAATCTGTACCGGACCAAGGTGACCGATGCGGGCTTGGTGCACCTGGAGGGCCTAACCAACCTGCGCCAGCTGGACCTGGGGGAAACTCGCGTGACGAACGAAGCCGTCGCCGCCTTGCGGAAGAAGTTGCCGAAGGTGAACGTGCAGCGGTAGTAGGCACAGCGGCGGGAAGTCCTGGCCCCTTTCGCCGCGGCCAAGTTCTTCTGGCAAAAACGCCTGCACAGGGGGACCGTCGATTAAGGTTTCAAACGCGAAACCACCGGGCGAGCTTCGAAGACCAAGCCAGGCCTAGGCTGAATCAAACTGCGAGAAACCCCGTAACTTGTAAAGGGAGCGGAGACCTGGCCGGAACAGCGTTGGTGCAATAGGTGAGTGGTCGTGAGTGGTGAGTGGTAGTCTTTCTTTCCTTGAAAGGAGAATCGGTATGAATAATTGGCACGTCGCCGGAGCGCTGTTGGTCGGTGTCTTGGCCATTCGGCCCACCGCCGGGGATGATTTCAAGGTCGAGCCCGGGTTTACCAGCCTCTTTAACGGCAAAGACCTGAGCGGCTGGGAATACCGGCTCAAAAAGGAGAAAGAAAACCTGGACGGCAAGACCCAGACCAGCGACAAGCGCATCGAGGTCAAGGACGGCGCCATCGTCGTCAACGCCAAGGACAAGGACGGCAAGGGCGGCATCAAGGACGTTTATACGAACAAGACGTTTACCAAGGATTTTCATCTCATCGTGGAGTTCCGCGCCGCCCCCCGCGCCGACAGCGGCGTCTACATCCGCGGCAAGCAGCTCCAGGTCCGCGATTATCCCACCGTCGGCCCGTACAAGAAACTCAAGGAATTCAAGAAAGGCGACTGGAACGTCCTGGACATCGTGGTGAAGGGCACCGTGGCCGAGTGCAAATGCAACGGCGAGGTGCTGGAAAAAGCCTTCAAA
>CAZFGM010000417.1:0-6756 GCA_964518515.1 uncultured Alcaligenaceae bacterium
TTTGTCCTTGCCCAGGTCGGCCAGCTTGAGGAATTCGCTCTTGCTGAGCCTGCCGTTCTTGTCGGTATCGAGTTTTTTGAAAATGGCTTCGGGATCTTTTTTCTTGGAATCGTCCTGGGCCGTGGCCGAACCGAGGAGGAAGCCAAAAGCCGCCAGCAAACTGCCAAGGGCAAACCAGCGCGACATGCGTGACTCCTGTACCAAAACCGCGAACCACCGGGGATCCCTATCGCGGGGACCTTTTCTTTAATATAACTCGCAATGACTGAAAGTGCGCTTATTCTTTCCGGAAAACCAATCCGGGGCAAGACGGTTTTTCTTTCTGGAGGCATTTGTGAAAACTACCATGTCCTTGGCGGTGGCCTTGATGTTGGCAAGCAGCGCGGCGCGTGCACAGGATCCAGCGGCCGCTATGCTCCGATTTCGCACGCAGGAAATCGAAACCGGCCTCAAGGTCGGCTACGCCGTCCTGCTCGCCGACATCAACGGCGACGGCAAACCCGACATCGTGGTCGTGGATACCACGCGCGTTCTGTGGTATGAAAATCCCTCGTGGAAACGCCGCACCATCCTCCAGGGCGGGACGGCGCCGGACAACGTGTGCATTGACGCTTACGATATCGACGGCGACGGCCGGCTCGACCTGGCCCTGGGCGCCGACTGGAAGGGGTTCCACACCAAGGACGGCGGCACCCTGCAATGGCTTCGCCGCGGTAAAACTCTGGATGAGCCCTGGACGGTCCATCCCATCGCCTCCGAGCCGTCGGTGCACCGCGTCCGCTTCGCCGATGTCGATGGCGACGGCCGGCCGGAGCTGGTTCTCGGGCCGCTCCTGGGCAAGAACAGCACCGCCAAGAGCAACTGGATGGACGCCCCGGTCCGCATGATGGCATTCCCAAAGACCCGGTGCGCGATTTGTGGAAGGCCACGGTCCTGGACCAGAGCCTGCACGTGGTCCACAATTTCTGGCCCGTCGCTTCCCCCGGCCGCAAGGGGATGGACGTCCTCACCGCCAGTTATGAAGGCGTGAATCTCTTGACCCTGGACGACGGCAAATGGCAGCGCCGGCATCTGGGGGCCGGCCACCAGGCCAATCCCAAAGGAAAACGTGGCGCCAGCGAAATCAAGCAGGGCCGGCTCAAAAACGGCAAGAAATTCATCGCCACCATCGAGCCCTGGCACGGCGACCAGGTGGTGGTGTACACCGAACCCGGCAAAGCCGGGCAGATGTGGGACCGCCATGTCATCGACGAGCAGTTGCGTTGGGGCCATGCCGTGTGGACCGCCGACCTGGACGGCGACGGCTCCGACGAGCTGATCATCGGCGTGCGCGACGATCCGGGGCCCGCGGACAAGGGGGTCCTCCGCCGCGGCGTGCGCGTCTACAAGGTCCAGGACGACAAGGGCGCCCGCTGGGCGCGTCAGCTGGTCGATGACGGCGGCGTGGCGGTGGAAGACCTGGCCGCCGCCGACCTGGACGGCGACGGCCGCATCGACCTGGTCGCCGTGGGCCGGCAGACGCACAACGCGCGGATTTACTGGAACCTGGGGGCGAAGAAGTAAAGGTTATGGCCGAGGCGAAGCAAAAAATGAAATCTGAGAAGGTAGCAAAAGAATCGGGAAGGAGAGTCTTTTCTTTAGGCGAGCGGCAGGACATAATATACCCGTAGCCGCAGGCTTTAGCCTGCGACCGACGCAGGCTAAAGCCTGCGGCTACGGGTGATTTCCAATTGCCGCTCGCCTTAACCAGCTGTTTTCCAGCCCCGTTCACGGGACTTGCCGCGCCAGCGGTGTAGGCCCGCCCCTTGAGGCCTTGAGGGCGGGTTGAGAAAACCCGGCCCCGAGTCTGGGAACCCCGTTCACGGGGTTTCTCGCTGTTCGGCTTGAGCCGCCGGTGGCAAAGGCTGAAGCCCAACAGCCCAACAGCGAGAAACCCCGTGAACGGGGTTCAAACGGTCGGAGAATCCCGTCCCACCCGCCGTGAACGGCGGGCCTACACCGCTGGCGCGGCAAGCCCCGTGAACGGGGCTGAAACGCCACTTCAACCCGACCTCTTTGCTAATGTCTCTGAAATCTTCGATTTTTCCTTTGCATCTTCCCGCACGGCTTGGTAGGGTTCCCCATTAACGGATAATCATTAACGCAGCGATGCAAAACAAAAACTTCTTTATGGGGAGTCGCGTATGTACCGTCTCAGCGCCCTGGTGGGGATGGCCTTCCTGGGAGCCGCCCTGGTCGTCGGCGTGGGGGTGTCGCAGGACAAAAAAGACAAAAAAGTCAAAGGCATTTTGCCCCCAGGCTGGAAAAAACTCGAACTGGACAAAGCACAGATTCAAAAAATCTATGAGGTCCAGACGAAATTCCGGGCCAAAATCAAGAGCCTCGAAGACCAGCTCAAGGAGTTGAAGACCGAGGAGCGGGCCGAGATGGTCAAGGTTCTTACCGACGAACAAAAGGAATTGTTGCGCAAGCTGACCATCGGGGAACCGAAGGACAAAAAGAAGCCCCCGGAAAAGGACAAGACGGACAAAGACAAGGCGGACAAAGAGAGAGGTTGACCCGGTGCTGACTTCTGACCCGGTCGGGCTTAACGGGCTCGTCCGGCTAGTCCCCAAACCCGACCCCGCAGCGCCAAAGCGCCCCTTGCTGGCGCTGCGGGCTGGCGGCCAATAGACCTCGGAAAACGTCCGAGGTTTTTTTCGGTTATCCTATTGCACAATCCGAGGTTAGGACCCCATAATAAGGGGCCTGGACCAATAAAGCCCGCCGGTATCTCAAGGGGGAGAGATCATGTTAACTTTGCGCAGCACGAAGGGCGTGCGGTTTTGCGACGGCCTGACGCGGCGGGATTTCCTCCGCGTCGGAGCGCTGTCCGCGGGGGCCGTGGGCTTGAGCCTGGCCGATCTGTCGCGGGCCGAGGCGGCCGCCGGTCGCGGCAACGTCAACTGTATCCTCCTATTCCTGGTCGGCGCCCCCAGCCACCTGGATACCTGGGACCTCAAACCCAACGCGCCGGATAACATTCGCGGCCCGTTCCGGCCAATCCAGACCAACGTCACCGGCATTCAGATCGGCGAGCATTTCCCGCAAATGGCCCGCATGGCCGATCGCTACGCCCTGGTGCGCTCGGTGCATCACCGGGCGGCGCCGATCCATGAGACCGGCCATCAGATGATGCAGACCGGCCACTTGTTCCGCGGCGGCCAAGAGCATCCGCACTACGGCGCGGTGGTATCCCATCTGCGCAGCCGGTCGTCCAATGGCTTGCCGCCGTTCGTGGTCTTGCCCGGCCCGATCGGCAATACCGGGGTCAGCGTCAGCCACGGCCAGGGCGCCGGCTATCTGGGCGCCCGGCATGAGCCGTTCTTCCTGCGCGGCGATCCCGGAGCGGCGGGGTTCCGCATCGCCGACATCAGCCCGCCCGCCGGATTGGATCCGGCACGCTTGCAAAGCCGGCGCCAGCTGCTGGATGCCATCGACAACGCCCACCGCGCCTTCGACGCCACCGAGGAAAGCCGCTCGCGCGACAACGCCTACGACCAGGCCTTCGGCCTGATTTTCTCGCAGAACGCCCGCCGGGCCTTCGACCTGGCCGCCGAGCGCGACGAGTTGCGCGACCGCTATGGCCGCAACACCTTCGGGCAATCGTGCCTGTTGGCCCGCCGCCTCATCGAAAACGGCGTCCGCCTGGTGACGGTCAACATGTTCGACACGGTGTTCAACGAGATCACCTGGGATTGCCACGCCGACGGCGGCTCGCTGGCGGTCACGCTCGACGATTACAAGGAAACGCTGTGCCCGATGTTCGACACGGCCTACACGGCCCTGCTCGATGATTTACGGCAGCGCGGCATGCTGGACAACACGCTGGTGGTGGCCATGGGCGAGTTCGGCCGCACCCCGCAGCTGAACAATCGCGGCGGCCGCGACCACTGGCCGGGGGTGTGGTCGATCCTGTTCGCCGGCGCCCGCGTGCGCGGCGGCCAGGTCATCGGCGCCTCCGACCGCACCGCCTCCGAGCCGCGCGACCGGCCCGTCAACCCGGCCGAGGTCGCCGCTACCATTTACAAGGGCCTCGGCTTCGACCAGACTACCCGCGTCCCCGGCCCGGAAAATCGGCCGCTGCCCCTCACCGAGGCGGAACCGGTGGAGGAGTTGTTTCGCGGGTAAGTTGGTTAAACATTTGAATCGTTTGGAGGGGGGAGTTCTCTCCCCTTTTTTTTTAGAAATATCCTCCAAGTGATGGTCATTACCAGGGAGCGATTCATGAAGACGACCGTGCGACCGACTCGGCGGGAAGTGCTGCTCGCGGGTCTGGGGGCGACCCTGGGGCTGGTCACGCGGGGCGTGAGCGGGCAGGAAGCGACCGCGTGGCCGCCGGCCCTGGCGGGCGCGAAAAACGGCACCGTGACCTTGCGAACAGACCGGTTCCTGGCAATCCCCGACGGCGTGGCCAAGGCCAAGAAGGAGCAGGGCGCGGCCGCGTTCACGCTGGCCAAGACGCCGCCCACGGTCGATCTGGCCTTGCATGGGAACCTGGGCCCCGATGCGGTGAGCCGCGTGCTGTGGTCGTCGTGGGGGGATATCGGCGAGGCCGCCGACGGCCGGGTGTACTGTGGCATCGGCGACCACGGCGACGACGCCGGCGGCAATGCCCGCTGTTTCCTCTATCGCTGGGACCCCACGCGCAAGGTCCTCGAACAAGTGGTGGACATGAACCGCGTGGTGCCAACGCAAAAGGGACAGCCGGCCTGGTCGAAGGTGCATGCCAAAATCGATGAAGCCGCCGATGGCAAAATCTACTTCAGTTGCACCCTGAACGACGGCAACCGTGCCAATCTGAAGGAGTATCGCTGGACCGACCGGCTCCCCGGCGGCCAGCTTTACCAGTTCGATCCCAAGACCACCCGGACGACGGTGGTCACCGACCTGCCGCGTCCTCGCTGCACGGCCACGTCGCTTGTGGACCGCCAGCGCAATATCTGGTGGTGCAATCTCGAAACCGGCGGCAACGCCCTGTGGGCTTTCAACCTGGCCACGCGCAAGCCTGTTTTTCAAGCCCCGGATGGCTCGGTCCACTTCAACCGCAACTTCGCCCTGGGCCGGGATGGCTCCCTCTATTTCAACGGCGAGGGTGGCAGTATCGTCAAGTACGACGCCGCCACCGGCAAGCTTGCCAAGACCCGCTCCGCCTTCAAGGGCTCGCCGGGCATGCGCTCGTCCACCCACGAAGCCAAGGACGGCGCCATCTACGGCACCACCCACGGCACCGGCCAGCTCTTCCGCTTTCGCCCGGCCAAGGATGAGCTGACTCTTCTGGGACCGAACTGGCTCCGCGGCGAGTATGTGACCGTCAGCATCCTGTCGCCTGATGAGCGATACGTCTACTACCTGCCGGGGGCCCACGGCGAGGCGTTTCGCTACGGCACGCCGGTGGTTCAGTACGACATCGCCAGCGGCCGCCGCAAGGTGCTCGCCTTCCTGGCGGCGGCGCTCGCCGAGGCCCCCGGCTATGTTCCCGCCGGCACCTACGGAGCGAAGCTGAGCGCGGACGGCGCCACGCTGTACGTCAATTTCAACGGCCACGCCGCGGACCGACTGCGGCCCAAGAAAATGGCGCCCAACGGCTTCGGCCTGTGCGCCTTCGCCGCCATTCATATTCCCAAGAGCGAGCGTTGAGCGGGACCAAGTGCGGCAAGGCAGGCAAGATGCCTGCCCCACGATCAAGCCTGTGCGCAATCCGCCTGGAAAGGCTGACCTACGTCGATTCACGCCCGTTTGTTGACGGCCGGGCACGCCGCGACTTGCCGTTTGGTGACGGCCCGGCCGCCCGGACCCGTGGGGCAGGCTTCCGGCCGGCCGGATTGCTGCCGTTTGTTGACGGGTCGTCGAACGGGAAACCTTGCGGCGCCGGTTGGGACAAAAGCCGCAGGCAGGCGGCGGCCTCCTGGGCTTCCTGCCGTTGGATCTCCTCCGGATGCAGCAGGGCGTGCGCCGTCGTTTGACGCATCTTCTCCGTCACCGCCGGCCGCCCCAAACGCACGCACTCCAGAGGAAACGCCGGCTCCGGCGCCTCCAGCAGCGCCGACGATTCGGCCAGCATGCCCGCCGTCTCCTGGTAGCCCCGCCATTCGTCCAGATCGACGCGGTCCGGATCGGCCGCCGGCGGCGGCTTGCCGAGGGTGTAGGCCAACAGCAGTTTGGCCGCCTGCACGTTGCCTTCCTTGGCCAACTCCAGCAGGCGCCCGGCGACGGCCTGGATGTCCTGGGCCGTGACGCTATTCAAGAGCGCCTGGCGCAACGCCGCCACCTGCCGGGCAAACGGATTGCCCGGCCCGCCGCGGTTGCCGGTACGGAACCGCCCCTGGGCATCCCGGTCTCCGGCCGGCGCGGCGGGCGCCCGGGAGGGACTTTCCCCGGGGGCCGGCCTTTCCCCGGGGGGTAAAGTTTCCGGCGCGGACGCATCCCGAACGACAGGCGGGCTGGTTGCGGTCGTCATCATGGCAAGACTCCTTGAGTTGAAGAAAGACGTGGGACAGGGGAGGGGACGTGGTTACTTGCGGACGCGGGGAGGGTGTTTTCCGAGCCGGAAGCGTGAGCGGCGGTGGGCTGGTCCCGTCGCTCACGCTACCGGCTCGGATAGAATGACGGCACCAGCGGCTATCTCGACATCCGCATCGTACCATAATCGATCCTGTCGGCGGTAGCTCGGTTGTGGCGAAAATTGGCCGCCGCGGGAGAAAAACAATCACGAAA
>CAZFGM010000418.1:0-6750 GCA_964518515.1 uncultured Alcaligenaceae bacterium
TACACCGACTTCACCGACAAGGCCGGCAAACCCAACCCCTGGCATCACGGCGTGATCAGGACCCCCAAGGGGATTGCCATTCCGCAGTTTTCGTTCCTGGGAGTTTGCGCCGCCCGCAATGGCCTGGTCTATCTCACCAGCCTGGCCCCCTTCACCCTGCATGAGGTCCGGCCGATTTAACCGTAATCATTGATGTGGTGTGGCTTTCAGATTGCAGATTTTGGATTTCAGATTGAAAAGGTAGGAGTTGGCCAGGTTTTTTTTCGGCAATCTGCAATCAATACCATTGCGCTTTTTGCAGGTTTGATGTCGGATTCCCGGTTTTCAGGCCCGTTCACGGGCCTTACCGCGCCAGCGGTTCAGGCCCGCCGTTCACGGCGGGTGGCTGGTTCATCCTCCGGGCCCGCCAGCCCCGTTTACGTTCACGGGGCTTCTCGCAGTTTGCCTTTAGGCTTCGGCGGCTAAAAGCCGAACGGCGAGAAACCCCGTGAACGGGGTTTGAAAATCAAGAAGGAGTTTCCCACAACCCGCCCTCAAGGGACGGGCCTACACCGCTGGCGCGGAAAGCCCCGTGAACGGGGCTGAAAACAAGCCAAAACCATCCTCCTTCCCAATTACTTTGCTACAGTCTCAAAAGAGGTCGCCTTTTTTTTCATTTCTGGCGCCGCGATCTGGATACAAGTTTGTTTTTTCTAAAGATGCCCAGCGGCAAATAAGCCGACACGATCCAGTTGGGGACATCGACGATCTCGCTGATCTTGAGGTCCACGGCGGCGCCGCACAGGCAGTAAGCTTGTTCGCGCGTCAGCCGGTGTTCCGTCGCCAGGTAATCAATCATGTAGCGGACCGCCTGTTTGGCGTTGTGGAAAAGATCGGGACCATGGGCGGTGGTGACAAAGTAACCGGCTTCGCCGGCCACCGTCAGCTTCTTGCCGGCCGGGGTCCGGAAACGCAACTCGGGAATGGTCATGCCTTGGTGGAGGCGAAAGCGCAAGGTCACCGTCATGGGCGTTTCGATGCCGGTGCCGTTCACTTCGCCGTCTCCCTGGGCGGAATGGCAATCGCCGCAGGAAAACAGGGCGCCCGCGAACAGCACCGGGAAGAAAACCCTGGTCCCGGGAGTGAGATGGCGGATATCCATGTTGCCGGCATTTTCGCGCGGCGGAATGGTATTGAACCGGCCCGGCGCGCGGGGCGCGACTCCCATCACGCCGCAAAAAGGCTCGTAGGGGATGCGAATGTCGGGGCGGAACTGGCAATAGGTTCGGCCCAGCTGGTAATGGTGCAGGTAAGGATCGGGAAACTCGTCGGCCAGAAGTCCGAAGCCGGGGATCACCGCATTCCAGCCCCAGCCCTTGTGCTTGAGGCCGACCACTTCCACTTCCAGGGTATCTCCGGGTTGGGCGCCTTCCACCTGGACCGGGCCGGTGAGGGGATGGATCGGATCAAAGCTCAAATTCTTGAGGGCCTTGCTGGTGGAAGTCGGCGTGATCTGTCCGGCCGAGGCTTCCAGCGTCTCGAACACCACCGTATCCCCGGCACGAATTTTCAGCCGCGCCGGGTAGGAATTGTCCCAGAAGGCATGGGGTTTACGGTCGTCCAGGTGATGGCTGGCCATGGTTTGTCCCTCTTGCATCGTCCTCCCCTTCTCTCCCAAGGTCTGGTCAAGGATCGCGGGACGTGGCCGGCTATTCCTTCGAATGCGGCGGGCCGAAGCCGATCCAACCGTTCAGGTGCGGATTTTTGACGTTCTCTTCTTCCGCCGTGCCGTGGCCTTTATTCGTTGACCGGGCATCATGCGGAGGATCAAGCGCTGATTCAGGGCGGCGGCAATGCGCTGGAGCATGGAAAGTGAGTGCCCTTCATACTCCGCGTCTTCCAAGCGGGCGATCACGGGCTGCTTGGTGCCGGCGCGATCGGCCAACTCTCGCTGCGTGAACCCGGCCTTGGTACGGGCATCGTAAATCATCCGGGCAACCGTGGCGTTGACGCTTTCCTCAGCGATCATCTGCCGGAGTTCGGCATCATCGCCAACCATCTGGTCGATGATCTGGAGCGCGTCTCGGGTCCTAACCATTGCCATTGTCTCCCTGGTAATGGGAATGCCCCTCTGGGTCATGCCGGAATGCTTCCTTTCGCCGTATGGCCCGGTCTAGGTCCGCATCCGGAACTTTATCCTTCTTGGTAAGAGCGTGCGCCAAGACGGCGACATTCCGACCGTAGAAAAAGTACAGGATGCGGTACTGCACGTGCGCCTGTTTCGCACGGAGCTCGTAAATCCCCCTCCGAGGTCGGCGTAGGTGATCTGGTCGAGTGGCTTGTCGAGCATTCTGCTTACTTCCCGGCACTTTGCCGTTTGGGGGAAAAAGTTCGAGGCTATACGGTCGCTTCAACCGCCGTAGATTGAATCCTACTTTTTGTCAGCCTTGGGGAGTTCCCAGAGTGCATTGAGATCCTTCCACGACATTGCCTCTGCCCGCTCGATGTACTCAAGATTCGCTGGGTTTCGCCACGGCGATCGTGCTCCATTCAACTGGACACCCTGGTTTGCCGGGATACTTCAAATATCCTCCCGCGCCCCAGGTGCACGGTCAAGACCCCCGGGGAAAAGCTCGCCGACTAAATGTCTCGGTTTTGGCCATGCGGAGAATAAAATAAACTCATGAGCAAAATCGCCATCGCCAGTCCGCAGGAAAGCGTGCCTATCGATCGGGCACAAATGCGTCAGATCGTCCGCACCGTGTTGGAGGGCGAAGGAATCCAGGATGCGGATATCAGCCTGGCGTTTGTCGATACTCCGACCATTCACCGGTTGAACAAACAATACCTGGATCACGATGAACCGACCGATGTTCTGACGTTCCCTTTGAGTGAGCCGAACGCGAAACGTCTGGCGGGAGAACTGGCGGTCGGCGCGGAAGTGGCGAAAGAGCAAGCGGCAAGCCGCGGTCACGACGTGCAGGCGGAGTTGGCGCTGTACGTAATTCACGGGCTGCTGCATCTCTGCGGATTCGATGACAAGACTTCCGAGGCCGCAGCCGCCATGCGCCGGCGCGAGCGGCATTATTTACACAAACTGGGATTGCCGGATATTACCGAGAAAGAATGATCGCAAGCCCCAAGGCGAGTCTTCGAGCCTTGGTGGTTATTGCCAAAGCCCCAGGGCTCGAAGACTCGCCCTGGGGCTTGAAGTGGGGATCTTCCGCCGAACCCCCAGGGCTCGAAGACTCGCCCTGGGGCTTGGAGGTTCTGTGCCTGCCGAAAAAGCCCTGGCCCTTGTGATCCGCACCACCGACTGGAGCGAGACCAGCCGCATCGCCACGTTGTGGACGCGGGAGTTCGGCAAGGTCCGGGTTCTGGCCAAGGGCGGAAGGCGGCTCAAGTCCAGCTTCGAAAATGCTCTTGACCTGTTGACGTTGTGCCGTATAGTCCTCCTCCGCAAATCATCCGGAAGCCTCGATCTGCTGACGGAGGCGCAGGTCGTGCGGCGGTTTTCGCAGTTGCGGCAAGACTTGCCGGCGCTCTATGCCGGCTACTACCTGGCCGAGCTTCTGGGCGATTTGACGCAAGATTACGACCCACATCCTGCACTCTTTGACGAGGCGCTGGCGGCGCTGGAAAGTTTGGGGACAGCCGGGGTGGCAACGGGACCCCGGCTGGGGCAGTTTGAAATGGCGCTGTTGCGCGAGCTGGGTTTTGCTCCCCGGCTGGCGGAATGTGCGGCCTGCGGGGGACCGTTGCCGGCCGAGGGTCTGGGGTTCAGCCCGGCGGCCGGCGGGGTAGTGTGCCCGGGGTGCGGGCCCAAACAGCGTGATCGGCGTTCGCTGTCGCTGGCGGCCTGGCACGCCCTCAAAGGCTTGGCCGAGCCGGGGGATTTCTGGCGGACGCTAAACGATGCGCGGGTGCGCGGGGAAATTCGCCAGCTGTTGAACCATTATGTGACCTACGTGCTGGGGCGCCGGCCGCGGTTGCTACCTTATTTGGGGAGTTGAGGTCGTGACAAGACTGCCTGGCCGAGCTGTGAGGGGGAAAAGCAGCGGCCCGCCGCCGCGCCTGTGGGTCGGCGCCGCCTTGTGGCTGGCCCTGAGCACCGGCTGCGCCAGCGGCACGTCCTGGCGGCCGGGCGATCTGTTCGCCAAGAAGGTCGAGCCGCCGCCCGGCCCGGTCGATAGCTACGTGCTGCGCGGCGGCAAGCTGGAACAAGTCAGCGCTTCCCAAGGCGACCCGGCGATGGCGGAGCTGGAAGGCGCCCACAACTTGCGCAAGCAGGAAGAACATGCCAAAGCGGGCGCCATCTTCCATCGCCTGGCCAACAATCAGAAAAATACCCACAACATCATCGAGGAAGCCCTGTTCTACGAGGCGGAATGTCATTATCTGCAAAAAGATTACCGCGAAGCGGAACCGCTCTATCAGAATTGCCTCAAGGGCTTCAGCCGCGGGAAAGATTCCACCTGGACCTTCCGCTACGGCCGGTTTCAGGAACAGGCCGCCCACCGCCTGTACGACATTGCCCTGTACTGGCTCGAGCCGACCATCGACCAGATTCAGGCCTACAAGGAGAAACGCGAAGGCAAGCGCTGGGTGGTGCTGCCGGCGTCGTATTTTCACGTGAGCCGGGACAAGCCGTTCTTGGACATGCACGGCCGGGCCTTGCGGGCCCTGGACGCGGTGGCCCTGTACGACATCAAGGGGCCGCTCGGCGCCCGCGCCATGTTCCAGATCGCCACCGTCAAGATGTTCCACGAAAACTACAAAGATGCCGACTTCTATTATTCGCAGGTGTACCAGCATCATCCGGAAAGTCCGGATGCCCCCAAGGCCCTCAAGCAGGCCATCATCTGCAAGCAGTTGATGACCGGCGGCTCGGCCTACGACACGCGCGTGTTGCAAGAAGCCCAACAACTCATCCAGGCGTCCAAGAGCTATCCCGAGTTGGCCAACAACGAATTCCTGCGCCGCCAATTGAAAAGCATTGGCGAGCAGCAGGCCGATCGCGATTACAACATCGCCGAGTTCTATCGCCGCACCGGGCATCCGGGTTCGGCCTACTTCTATTACGAGCTGGTGCGGCGGCGCTATCCCAACACCGACTACGCCCGCAAGGCGGACCAGCGCAAGCAGGAAATGCAGGCCCGGCTGGATCGGCAGTCGGCCAAGCCGGGCGCGAAAAAAGAGGAGGCCCCGCCCATTCCGCCGCCGCCGCAGCCGTTGCCGCCGACCTGGACTGGTCCGCCCTCCTCTTTACCTGGAAACTTCAGCGGAACGCCGTTACCGGGTCCAGGAATGTTGCCCAGCCCGGGGATACCATTCGGGCCGGAATTGAACCCGCCGTTGCCAGGGCCGCTCCCCGGCGCCGATCCGGGCCAGGCGCCGCCGCCGGGAACGCCTGGCAGGCCGCCGGGATTTTAGGAGGCAGTGTAGTCCTCACGCTCCGCGTGAGAAGCCTCGTCACGCGGAGCGTGACGACTACACTGCGGCTTGGCCGTGTTAGGAGGAATGATCATGCGAGCATGGTTCTCCGCCCAGCGCTTGGCCGCGTGCGTGTTGGCCGCCGCCGGTTTGCTCTTGTCCGGCTGCCAAGACGGCCATTTCACTTTCCTCGGCTACACCACCGAGCCTAACTATGACGGCGGCATCCAGACCGTGTATGTTCCGATTCCGCAGAACATTACTTTTCGCCGTGGCCTGGAATTTGATTTGCACCGCGCTCTCGTTCGCGAGATCGAAGCCAAGACCCCTTTCAAGACCGTCTCTAGCCGCGATAAGGCGGATACCGAGCTCTTGGCCAAGATCGTAATCCGGACGAAGAGCGTCATCAACTGGAACCAGCTCGGCGAGGTGCGCGAGGCGGAAACAACGCTGGGTGTCGAGGTAACCTGGGCGGATTTGCGACCTGGGCACGTCGGTGAATCGCTGTGCAAGCCGGCCGTTGAAGGCCCGCGGCCGCCTGCCGGCCCGCAGGCGCCTCTCGATCCGCTGGCTCCGGTCCCGCCGCCGCCCCCGGTGCTGGTGACCGTCCCCAGCGCTTTTATTTCCGAACTGGGCGGTTCCCTCACTTCAGCGGAAAAACAGATGGTGGACCGCCTGGCCGTGCAGATCATCGCCATGATGGAAAAACCCTGGTGACCCAAAAGAAAATTCGAAATTCGAATATCGAAATTCGAAACAAATTCGAAATTCAAATACCGAAATCCGAAACGGGGTAGTTTTGCATTTCGGATTTTGATATTCGATTTTGTTTCGAATTTCGATATTCGAATTTCGAAGTTTTTGCGACGATGTAATTATGTGGAAAATGATCGAGTGGCATCTAACCGACCGGATACTTCGCATCGACCGCCGGCCGCTGGTCATGGGCATTGTCAATGTCACGCCGGACAGCTTTTCCGACGGTGGCCAATTCCTGGCACTCGACGCGGCGGTGGCACATGGCCTGAAACTGGTCCAGGAGGGGGCCGATCTGCTCGATGTGGGCGGCGAATCGACCCGGCCGGGCGCAGCTCCCGTTTCCCTGGAGGAGGAGCTGCGCCGCGTTGTCCCGGTAGTGGAAAGTCTGACCCGGAAAACGTCTGTTCCTCTTTCGATCGATACCTCCAAGGCGGAAGTCGCCCGGCAATGCCTCGAACGGGGTGCTCACATTATCAATGATGTGAACGCTCTGGCCGGGGACCCGGACATGTTGAACGTGGCCGTCCGATTTCAACCCGGCGTCGTTCTCATGCACATGCAGGGAACGCCGGCTACCAT
>CAZFGM010000419.1:0-1215 GCA_964518515.1 uncultured Alcaligenaceae bacterium
GCCTGGGCGCGCTGCTGGCCAAGCTGGTGCCGCGGCGGCGCGGCTTGCCCACCGCCGTCACGCTGCCGCGCTGGAACCGCTTCCTCGACCTGCCCAATGACTATGCCGGCGAAAAGGCCGGCTTCCTGGGCAGCGGTTTCGATCCCTGGCTGGTCCGGGCCACGGGCGACGGGCAGTCCTTTCGCCTGGACGATCTGGCCCTTCCCCTCGATGTGCCGGTGGGCCGGCTAAGCGAGCGCCGCCAACTCCTGGCCGCCGTGGACCGGCACATCGCCGCCTGGGGCGAGATCGGACCCACCTTCGATGCCCTGCACGCACGGGCTTACGACCTGCTCAGTTCCCGAGCCGTGCGGCAAGCGTTCGATCTGAGCCAGGAGCCCGGCCCGGTGCGCGAGCGCTACGGCCGGCATCCGTTTGGCCAGGGCCTGCTCCTGGCCCGGCGCCTGGTGGAAGCGGGAACGACGCTGGTTCAAGTGAACTGGCACAACGACGGCAGCGACGTGAAATCGCCCTTCTGGGACACCCACAAGGACAACTTCAACACGCTCAAGAACACCCTGCTGCCGCCGGTGGACGTGGGGCTGTCGGCCCTCTTGGAAGATTTGCACGGGCGGGGCCTGTTGGCCAGCACGCTGGTCCTGGTCATGGGCGAGTTCGGCCGCACGCCGCGCATCGGCCAAGTGATCATGAATGCCGCCACCGACCGCAGCGGCCGCGACCACTGGCCGCACGCCTACACCGTCCTGGCCGCCGGGGCGGGCATTCCCCCAGGGACGGTCTATGGCGCCAGCGACGACAAGGCGGCCTACGTCAAAGACGACCCCGTCTCCCCGCCCGACCTTTTGGCCACGGTGCTTCACCTTCTGGGAATCGATCCGGCCACGCCGGTTCACGATCGCCAGGGACGCCCCCACCGCGCCAGTGACGGGCAACCGCTTCGACGACTGATTTGAGGCCCCCTCGACCGCGCGCAATGGATGAAACGACGGCGGCGGCTAAAGATGAGGAAGTCGTAGTGACTGGACTTTGGAGTGCGGGGACTGGTCCCCGCTTTTGGATTTTCCGATTTTGCCGGCTTTCGGCCTTGCACCCACCTTCACTCGAAAGGCACACCTGCCTTCACCTGTTTGAAAAAATCCTAAAGCGTTGTCCTGGAGCCGCTGTTTGAGGATTAATATCAACTACCGCACTTTACCAGGAAAACTCGGAGCGACG
>CAZFGM010000419.1:1315-6737 GCA_964518515.1 uncultured Alcaligenaceae bacterium
CGGTTGCGGTAATGAGTTCATGATTTGTCTCCTGGGATCGGTTGTAAGCGCTGACCTCCTGTCTATCGCTTATGTTCCCGCCACCTCTTAGCGATTATCTTCTTTTTCATGTCAAACTTTTTAAAACAAGGAAAACGTGGTTCCAGGCGAACCTTTTTACACGCCGGCGGCCGATTGGACAAGCTCCGGTATTTCGCCCCAGTTGAAACTGGAAAATTGCCTCGGTCGGGTTAGCATAACCTGTACGGAGGTATCTTCCATGAACGACATGGTTGCCGACGGTTCATGTCGGTCCGTTGCGTTCCCTGCGAAACTGCGCGAGGTGGGCTTCCAGGATCGCCTGGCGATCGCCTTCGAGCTGGCGGGCCTTGCGGTGGGCAAAGCGGCCGATGGCGACGATGTCCATGGCGGCCAGCGTGACAAGCGTGAACACCACCAGGAGGGCCATCCCCCAGTATAAGGTCATTTGCCAGGCGTAGTCTTTTTGTTCCTGGGTGATTTCTTTGTGGTTGGGGTCCCTGGCCGGCTTGGCCTGATCCAGGAAATAGGAACCCACCAGCATGGCCGCCAGAACGATCATCAAGGCGGAACACCATAAGCGGCGGCGTGCTTGCTTGCCGAGGTAATGCCGGTCGTCGGCAGTCCAGCCGACGTCCAGGGAGCGTAGCGCTTGCAAGACTTTCGTTTGCCGCCAGGCAAAATAGACCGCCAAGACGACCAGGAGAAGGGCAAACAGGCCGCCCACGATGAGCTCGATGGCATTCACAAGTCGGCTCCAAGCCTTGCGTGCTAAAGGACGCCACTCGGCGTAATCGGAACGTCTGCAAACAACCGCCCTAATTTTTCGCCGTCTGCCATGATACCAACCCAGAACCGCAACCGCAATGAAGTGGATTGATTGGTTCTTGATTGCGGGCTTGCGGGCTTTAGGTTTATTTGTAAGGCACGGTTCAAAACTACTTTTCCCTTGTTGGCCTACTCAAACAGGCTTGGGATTTGATCCGGAAAACCATACGTAGGCAGGTTTTGCATCGAGCCTGAGCGGCCTTGTTGGGCAACTGGCGGTGGTGGCCCCAACTTGAACTAGCCCGGGTGGTACGGGTTAAAGGCCTCGATTTCCGCCGCGCGCAGTATAATCCTGCCCTTGGTTCCTCGGCGGCTTCGTCCAAGCGGAATGGATAACCACCGCTCGCCCAGGTAGGGAAGGCGAAAGCCCAGGAGCAAGCGCCGCGATTCCTTGAGAAAAGCGGCGGTGCAGGCCCATCCGCGGCGGGGAAAAAGGCCCGCGGGTCGAGAAACGAACCGTAAATCCACGGCGGCGGCTTCGACCCTGCCCGCCTCGGGCAATTCCCCGATCTGGGCCAACCAGCGCGCAAAGCCGCGGCCATCGGCCAGAGGACCGCCGTCGCGCGGCAGGAGATGGTCTTGGCTGTAAGTCTGAAAAAGCTCGTCGAAGCGCTGGCCCAGGGCGGCCCCTAACATCGGCCAGGCCCTGGCCGCGGCCCGAGCGCGTTTGCGGGCCAGGGAACGCGCCGCCGCCTGGACCTGCGCCGCGTCGAAACCAGCAGGCAGCGGACCGCGGCGGACCAGCGCCTCCGCCAGGCCGGCTTGCACGGCAGCCAGTTTTTGCCGGGTATCAGCAGACGGCATGGCTCTCCTCCCGGCGTGCTCGGCCCCGCGCCATGGCCGCGGATATGGCCGCCAACTCGGCCAGCAATTCACTATCAGGCGGGTATTGGTCGTCCCGTTCGAGAAGCACTCCCGGGACAAGGGACCTGGAACATAGGTCTTCCAGAAGTTCCAACACCGGTGGCGCAATGGCATGGGCATGCGTGTCGTGGTAAAGGCCCTGGCGTTCCACGCCGCCAGCGATGTGCACGTAGGCGAGCCGCTCCAGCGGCAAGCGGTAAAAAAACGCGCGCGGCTCCCAACCATGGTTCCGGGCGTTGGCATACACATTTTCAATGTCGAGCAACAAGAGACAGTCGGTTTGTTCCAGGATTTCGGAGAGGAAAGCTGCTTCACCCATTTCCGCCGCCGGCCATTCGAACAAGGTGGCCACATTTTCCAGGGCCAAAGGCACCGGCAAAGCGGCCTGGGCTTGGCGGACGTTGGCCACGACAATGTCCAGCATTTCGCGGGTGCGTGGCACGGGGAGTAAATGGCCGGTTTCCAGGCCGCCGGCCCGGACGAAAGCCAGGTGCTCGCTGACCAGCGGCGCCTTCAACCGCTGGGCCAACTTCCCCAGGGCGGCCAGCCGGCTGGGGTCCGGCGGCTCGGCGCTGCCCAGGGAAAGGGAAAGCCCGTGCGGAATGACGGGGATTCCACGGGCCATCAGGTTCTGAATCGGTCGGGGAATCGGACCGTGGCCAGGCAGATCTTCGGCGACGACCTCGATGAAGCCGATCCGCGGGTGGCGGTCAATCAGAAGGGCCAGTTCCGGCCGCCAACCGATGCCCAGGCCCCAAGAAGGTAGGTTCATCCGCCGCCACAGCCGCCACAGCCGCCGCCGCCACAACCGCCGCCGCAGCTGCCGCCGCCGCAAGAGGATCCCCCGCCACAACTGCTCCAACTGCTCCACCAGCTGGTGCCGTTGGCGGAAGACCCGGTTTGGACCGGCGGGCGAAAAACTTGTTGGAAGGAGGCCAACGGGCCTCCGGCAAGGATGGCAAAGCCAAACAAGCTCAATGCCAGAACCAGGTCGGCATCGGCCAGGTCGCCTGCCCGCCGGCTGGCGGTATAGTCCAGGGCCGTGTTGGCCAGACGCAACTGATTCAAAGCCCGATCTCCTCTGCCGGTGCGAAAGGGACGTTTGGCAAAAAAAAGAATCGCAACCACGATCGACAAAATGCACAAGAGAACCAGGTAGCCGACGGGCCGGTCGCGAGATATCCCCACAAAAACTTTTATGAACCCCAGGAGAGGGACGAACAGGACCACCCACCCGGAGATGAGTTGGATTCGCCGCGCCTGGTCGTCGGCGAGCAGTAAACCCAGATCCGTAAGCCGGTCCGCGAGCGCCGCGGCAGTGGTGGAAGCCCGCGTTTGGACCGCGGCGATTTTCTCTTTGTCCTTGGCGGCCACATGAATGATACGTTCCAGGGCGGGGGCATTGGCCGGCAGGGATTCACGGGCGGAAATTTTCCGATCGCTGACATCGAGGGCCAAGGCCTGACGGTGGACCAGGCTCACGATGGCCGTCTTGATGGCCAGGTCCGGTCCTCCCGCCAGATAGGCCACTTCATAGGGAGCCAGATCCAAAGCTTCCGGGCCGGGTTCGTCGTTTGGAAAGGGCAGCACCAGGCGTAGGGCAAAAGCGGCGGCCACGGCGACGGCCAAAAGAATCAGGTAAAAAACCAAAAACTCCGGTCCGGGCCAATCGAAGGGGTTCATGGCGCGACCTCCTTGAAGCCGTCGGCCACCGCAGCGGCCTTTACGAGGGTCTCGAGGACCCGGCCATAAAGCGCCGGCATGTCGTCCTCCAGGGACGTCTCGCGCCGCAGGTCGGCCAGGCGGGCCAGGGCCTCCCGGTCCAACCCGAACGCCGTCGCCGCCGCCCCGAAGATGGCCGCCGACCGGTCGTCGGGAGGAATCGGTTTGCCCGCCAGCCGGAGCAGGGCGATCATTTCGATGGCGATGGGCCGGGCCGCGTTGGCCAGGGTCGTCGCCAGGGCGGTGGGATCGTCGAAGATGCCGACGTAACGGCGGCGCAGGCGCAGAGCGGTGTTCCGCAATTCCTGCTCGGCCCGCAAGCGTAAATGCTCGCGGGTGATTTCCAGTTTCGCGAACGGATTGTCCCCCGCCAGCAGCCGGTGGTGTTCCTTGATATCGAGGAACTTGGTGGGAAAAGCATCCGCGGCGCTGCGGATTTCCTCCGGGGTGAGGATAAAAGGTTCGACGCGGGCGGCCCGCCAGGCTGCCCGCAAGGCCGGGGCAATAGCCGCCAAGGCCGGACCCGACACCGCCTTCAGGAGCACGACGACGTTGACGTCGCTCTTGCCGGGCCGAAACCGGCCGCGGGCCAGACCGCCGTAAAGCAGCAGGCCCGCAAGATTTGTCCCCGCCCCCGCCAGCAATTCCTGGCGCAGGCGCGTCAAGGCCGCCGTTACGGCCGGCGGCGCCCCCAACCCGTCCAGCGCCAGCGGCGCGGTTTCCATGGCCACTCCAAACGTGTAGTAGGCACATTCCGTGTGCCGTTACGGCCCGGAGCGTGCCTGCTACGGGGAGACACCCCAAAGTGTAACCCGTGCTTCTTGGGAAGCAATGGTTTCTTTTGCCATTGTTCTGGGTCGCTTTCAGGGCGGTTGCTAGAATAAAGAGGTTCCCTCTCTGTTATTACTGGAGCCAGCCATGGGCGATTTCTTGCACTATGCCCTGATCGTGCTGGGCACCCTTGCCGGCATCATTGGGTTGATCATGGTTCTCGGCTTATTCTTGCCCCGCACCCACCAGGTTTCCCGTTCCTTGGCCCTCAAGCAACCGCCCGAGGCCCTCTGGCAAGTGATCACGGATTATTCCGCCGTGCCGAGCTGGCACCGCGGCGTGCTCAAAGTGGAACGCATGGCGGACCGTAACGGCCACGAGGTCTGGCGAGAAACCTACAAGGGGGGCTATCCGATCCAGCTGGAAACGCTGGAAGCGGTGCCCCCGCGGCGACTGGTCCGGTCGATCGCCGACGAAAAAGGCCCCTTCCGCGGCCGCTGGGAATTCGACCTCGCACCCATTGAGACGGGCAGCTGCCTCACCATCATCGAATTTGGCGACATCCCCAATCCTTTTTTCCGCTTCATGGCCCGGCTGTTCATGAACCCGGCCATGTACCTGGAAATCTACCTGAAAGCGCTGGCCAAGAAGTTCGGCGAAACCGCGGTGATTGAATGACAATACTTGATGCGGGCGGTTTCCAGCGCAGCTCGCGAGCTCCTCGCCCGTCATGCCAAGCCGCAAGCGGGAATCGGAAATTTGCCAGCGCGTTTTAATCGCCGCCCTTATCCAGCTTTTGCGCCTTGGCGGCATGGGCGATGGCCTTGTTGACGTGATCCAGGGCCAGCCGCAACTGATCGATGACTTTGACCTCGATCTTGCCCTTTTCGCCAACGACCTCATCGGAAAGGGCCCGAATCAATTTCGCCTTGGCGGTTTTCAAGGCTTCCTGGGCGGCGCGGATCTCGGGGTCCAACTTGATTTTTTTCTTCTTGCCGCCGCCCCAGGCCGGCTCCGTTCCGCCCACCAGGAAAAACACCGCCGCCAATCCCAGCAGACAGGCGATCCCTTGGCACCAACGCATGGTCCACCTCCCTAAAGGCTTTCACAAAGAATTTCAGATGTCATGATGGGTACATTGTAAACCGGAAACCAAGGGAAAGGAACTACGCTTCTTCCGGGACCCTGCCCGGAAGAAATGGCCCCTTTCGGGGCAGGT
>CAZFGM010000420.1:0-6720 GCA_964518515.1 uncultured Alcaligenaceae bacterium
CCAACGATATCCCAACCCATTCCTCCTTTTTAAGAAAAACCGGGCCTGAACCTTAAGCAAAAGAAACCTCGCACCTCAGCGCCTGCCGTAAGCGGCGCAAATAATCGCGCCGCGAAACCTCGCGGGCGCCGAACTGGGCCGTGTGCGGAGTCACCATCTGGATATCGAAGAGCTGGTAGCCGCGCCGTTTCAGGTGCTCGACGAGGAACACCAGGGCCGCCTTGGAGCCGTCGCGCACGCGGGCGAACATCGATTCGCCGGCGAACAGGCCGCCGAGGGCCAGGCCGTAGATGCCGCCGGCCAGCATGTCGCCCTGCCAGGCCTCGACGCTATGGACGTGGCCGAGCCGGTGCAGCTCTTCGTAGGCCCGGATCATGTCGCGCGTGATCCAGGTGCTCTGGGCGCGGTCCGCGCAGCCGCGGATCACCTGGTCAAAAGCGCGATTGATGGTCATGTGAAATCGGCCGGAGCGAAGTGTGCGGGCCAGCCGGCGCGGCACGTGGAAGCGGTCCAGCTCAAAGATGGCCCGCGGATCGGGCGACCACCACATCACCGGATAGTCCTCGTCATACCAGGGGAAGATGCCTTCGCGGTACGCGGCCAGCACGCGGGCCGGCCTCAGGTCGCCGCCCATCTTGACCAGGCCGCGGGCATCCGCCCGCTCGGGATTGGGAAACAGAGCCATGGGTGTCAGAGGTCAGAAGTCAGAGGTCAGAAGTCAGAGGTCAGTGGTCCTGGTGCTTGATTCCTGACCCCTGACTTCTGATCCCTGACTCTATTTCGGTTCCTTGCCCAGCTCGTAACCGCGCTCCTTGCCCTTGCTTTTACGGAGGATCACCCAGCCGTTGTACCGGTCGTTGGGATCCTTGGGATTGGAATAGACGAACCAGCCGAAATCATTCTTGTCGCTCAGGTCGTTGAGGATTTTTTCCAGAGAAGCCTTTTTAACTTTGTAGGTCATGCGCGTGTTCATGGACATGCCGGTGGTGGTATCGATTTTGAAGCTGACTTTATTGTTGGATTCGCGTTTGAGGTCGTCGAAGATCACGCGGGTCATTTCCTCCTTGTAGTCCACGTCGTCGAGGATGATTTTTTTGAGGCGGTCGCGGGTCGCCTTGGCCGCGGGCGTGTCCTGGGCCAGGGCGAACGTGGCCAGCCACCCCAGGCCACACAAGGCGACGACGATGCCGAACAAGCGTCTCATGAGTCTACCTCCCAACTCCGGGTGAAAATCGTTCCGCTAACTGCAATTAATCCTACCAGGGTTGGAGGCAAAAACAAAGGAAAGGGGGGCGAGTTGGAGGAGGAAAGCGCGCGTTTCCGGGGCCAGGGCAGGGCAGCGCTTTGATCTATGGAGACCGCTCAAACAATAAAAAGCGGGAAATGCGTTGCGGGCTTGAACAAAGGCCATGTATCGGGGCCGCAGACGAGGTCGCAACTGCGGTAAGATTTCCGCCGGCTACAGGGGGAGTGTTCCTGGATGGAGTCGAACCCGTTGCCTGGATGTGCCGTATAGGAAAAGAGTCCGGTTACCCCGCAGGCTCGAAGACTCGCCTGCGGGCTTGGTAAGGTTTAACTCAATTCCTCGATCGCCCGCGGGTTCAGGAATCTTTGATCCTCACGATGCGAAGGTACGGATCCATTTGAGCGTGAACCCGGGCAAGTTCTGGCCCGCCCATTTCAGGGCTTCGTCGGTGGGAAGGGGCAACCGGTAAATACGGGAAGCTAATCCTCTGGGAACACTTTTTCCAGAGTCTTTAACGGAAGAAAGAGGTGAAGGTCATTGTCCAGCAGCGGCGTGAAGCCAAATTTCTGGTAAAACTCCCGGGCTTGTGAATCCAAGGCCAGAACCTCCACGGCAAAGATGGCGATTTTCGAGGACAGGTCCAGACAGCGGCGCAAGGCATCAAGCACCAAGTATTTTCCCAGGCCCCGTCCTTGGACCGATTGATCAATGGCCAGTCGTCCCAGAAGGGCAACGGGGATAGGATGTCGGGGCAGTTTTTTGGCGGTTTCTTTGGGAAGGTTTTGAAAAGGAACGGCAGCCGACGCCAAGGTGTAATAGCCCAGAACCTTCTTTTCCCCCGGTCGGACCGCGACGTAGGTTCGCCCCAGTTTTCTCTTTTCGTACTGGCTGACCAGGGAACGAATAAACTCGTCCAGGGGTACTTTCCCGCAGGCAAATTCACTGCGCAGGTGCGAACGATCCAGGGACTCGATCTGCCAATCAGCCATGGCGCCGTTTCTGTTTTTTCGCGGCGCGTCGTAGGGCCGCATTTGCAGGAGGGGGATTGTTCAGAAGGGATAAAAAAAGGTCCCGATCACGATCAGACAGGGGAACGATAGACTCCTCGGGAAACCGAAATTCTTCCTCCGGAATAACCTTGGCCTTTCGAACGCGCACTTCGGTTTCACTTACCTGCTCGATGATGACCGTCGCGTTGGCAAACGTTCGGGGCAAAGTAACCCGTGCTTTGGCGTCGGTAGTGCGCGTTTCTGGGGCCATACGATCATCTTAGCCCACTTCGGGAAAATGGTCAAGTGGGAAAATCCCGCTACAGGTGAATCAACTCAATTCCTCGATCGCCCGCCCGCTCATCAGCACCGGGTGGGGCCGGCCGGAGCCGTCGGCGTATTGCACGGTGGTATCGACGCCGAGGTGGCGGTAGAGGGTGGCGAGGACGTCTTGCGGAGGCTTGGGATTGGCGCGCGGGAAGGCGCCGTTGGCATCGGAGGAACCGATGACGCGGCCGCCCTTGACGGGCCCGCCGGCCAGGGCGGCGCTGAAGACGTTGGGATAATGATCGCGGCCGGCGTCGTTGTTGACGCGCGGCGTGCGGCCGAACTCGCCCCAGGCGACGACCAGGGTCGATTCCAACAGGCCGCGGCTCTCGAGGTCTTCGATCAGGGCGGAATAAGCCATGTCGAAGCGGGGCAGGAAGCCGCGCCGCAGCGAATCGAAGCCGAGCACGTGCGTGTCCCACCAGCGCAGATCGACGGTGACCAGGCGCACGCCGGCTTCGACCAAGCGGCGAGCGAGCAGGATGCGCTGGCTCCAGGCGGGCGCGCCGCAGCGGTTGGCCGCCCCGGGATTGAAGGGGGGCAAGAAGCCGTAACGCTCGCGGACGTGCTGCGGCTCGCTGTCCAGATCGAAGGCGTCGCGGGCGGACCGGCTGGTAAGAATGTCCCAGGCCTGCTGGCCGTAGCGATCCAGGGCCTGCATCTGGCCGGATTGATCGACGTCGCGGCGGAGCATGTCGAAGGAGGCGAGGAGCTGCCGGCGGTCGCCGACCTGATCCAGGGTCACGCCTTGCGGCCAGGAGAAGTTCGGCACGCGGAAGGGGCCGGGCTGGGCGGGGTCAGCCTGGGTTTCGAACGGCTTGTGGACCACGCCCAGGTAGGCCGGGCCGGTGCCGGGCACCATGCGCGGGATCATCACGTAGGCCGGCAGGTGCGGAGTCAGGCGGCCTAGTTGCCGGGCGACAATGGAGCCGCAGCTCGGGTAGACGTTGTCATCCGGGTTCGGGCCGGGCGGATAGCCGGTGAAGCAAATCTGATCGCCCGAGGAATGGCCGGCGTCGTTGTGGTGCAGGCTGCGAATGATGGACCACTTGTCCATAATGCGGCCAGAGCGCGGCAGCATATCGGACAGCAAGATGCCGGGGACCTTGGTGGCGTGCGTGCCGAACTCGCCGCGGTATTCGACCGGGGCGTCTGGCTTGGGGTCCCACATATCAATGTGGCTGGGGCCGCCGCGCATCCACAGGATGATGACCGACGGTTGCCGGGTCCGGCCGACGTTGCCGCGCGCTTCTGCGCGAAGGAGATCGCTCAGGGCAAGGCCGGCCGTTCCCAGGATGCCGGCCTTGACGAAACCGCGGCGATCGAGGCGCAAGGTTTGTCGGAATTCCTCGCAGCCAAGTCGTGAACGCGCCATATCATTTCCCCCCAAATCGGATTCAGCGCCGTAGGCGCAGGCCGAGCCCGGTTCAAACGGTGTATTTTACGAGAAGCGAGGAAAAGATGCAAAAAGAAATTGGATTTTTCGAGTTTGCTAAGGCTCACCGCGGGCAGGATTGAAACTTTCGTGGCGGGTCTGCTTCCGGGCCAAAAAAGCAGGGGCGCCGCCTGCACCACAGAATCAACGCCCTTGATCGGCCGGTTTCGCTTTCATCATGTCGCGCTTCCTCAGAACGGCGCTGAGACAAAGTTGTGGGCTCAGAGTAGAGAAAAAAAGTTCGCGTTTCCGGGTTTTCTGACTAACCCGTGGTAAAATAACGCCAGGCCTCATTCCCGAGGTAATTCATGGTATCTCCGTTTCCTGGAATGGATCCGTACCTGGAAGGCTCGCTGTGGACCAGCTTCCACCACGAGTTGGCGACCGAAATCGTACGGCAGTTGCGGCCGCGCCTGCGGCCAAAATACCTGGCCTTTCCGGAACATTATTTCGTTTCCGGGCCCCCGGAAGTGGTGGTGGCCGCCGGTTCCCTTTATCCCGACGTCGGCGTCTTCAAGGGCAAGGCGTCACGCTTGCCCAAAGACGGAGCGGTAGCCCTCGCGGCTCCTTTGCGAATGAAAACGGTGATGTCCCTGCCGATTCCGCATGTCCACATTGAAATCCGGGATTCGGCCCGGCGGAAGCTGGTGACAGCCATCGAATTCTTGTCGCCGGCCAACAAGCGGGGCGAAGGCCGCCAACAATACCTGCGGAAACGCCGCCGCTTCTTGAAAAGCACGGTCCATCTTCTTGAGATTGATTTGCACCACCGCGGTAGGCGGGTGCCGATGCAGGAGCCCCTTCCTCAGGCCCCCTACTTCGTCTTTCTGAGCCGGGCGCGCAAACGGCCGTGGACCGAAGTCTGGCCCATTGCCTTCGACCAGCCTCTCCCCTCCGTGCCCGTGCCGTTGTTAAAGGGAGATGCGGACGTTTCCTTGGACCTGCAAGAGGCGTTCGACCGGGTTTACGAGCAATCCGATTTCGACCTGGCTTTGGATTACAGCAAGCCGCCTGAGGTTTCGTTGCCAGCTGAAGAAGCGACCTGGGTGGAGAACCACTTGAAAACCGCGGGTCTTCGGCCTTGAGCCGCCCGGTTCCCGTTGCACGCCGCCGCCCCTTTCTCCTATAATCACCGCAACTAAAGGA
The DNA here is from genome assembly GCA_964518515.1 of uncultured Alcaligenaceae bacterium. Lineage (GTDB taxonomy): Bacteria > Planctomycetota > Planctomycetia > Gemmatales > Gemmataceae > CAZFGM01. Next base: position 5,144 of record CAZFGM010000420.1, read on the forward strand.
AGAGGTTTCCCTTAGGAACAAATCACCCCAACGAGGGCCGAGTCGTGTCCAGCCATCGCTATCTTTTCACGAGTGAATCGGTGTCCCTGGGCCATCCGGACAAGGTGGCCGACCAGATTTCGGACGCCATTCTGGATCACTGCCTGGCGGCCGATCCGCTGAGCCGGGTCGCTTGCGAGACCATGGTCACCACCGACCTGGCCATCGTGTCGGGCGAAATCACCACCAACGCCGATCTGTCGCGGGCCAGCGTGGACAAGCTGGTGCGCTCGGTCATCAAGGAGATCGGCTACACCGACCCGGCCATCGGCTTCGCCGCCGACACCTGCCAGGTCGTGTCGCATCTGCACAAGCAATCGGGCAACATCGCCCAGGGCGTGGATGCCGGCGGCGCCGGCGACCAGGGCATGATGTTCGGCTTCGCCTGCAAGGAAACCAGCACCCTCATGCCCTTGCCCATTCACCTGGCCCATCGCCTGGTCGAGAACCATTGCAAGATTCGGCAGGCCGGCGACTTGAAGTGGCTGCGGCCCGATGCCAAGAGCCAAGTCACCGTCGAATACGAGTCCGACGGCACCCCCTACCGAATCCACACCGTGGTCTTATCAACGCAGCACGACGAAAGCGTGATGACGCGGAAGAACAATCAGGACTACTTCTCCGATGAGGCCCGCAAAGCCATTATCGACAAGCTCATTCTGCCCACCCTGAAGAAGGAATGGCCGGAACTGATGCGCGGGCAGTGCCACATGGTGGTACCCGGCACGCCGCCGGGCAAGGTGGACGAGCACGCGGTATTGTGCCACATCAACCCGACGGGGTGCTTCCTGGTGGGCGGCCCGCACGGCGACTGCGGGCTGACCGGCCGCAAGATCATCGTCGATAGCTACGGCGGCCGCGGCCGGCACGGCGGCGGCGCCTTTAGCGGCAAGGACCCCACCAAGGTGGACCGCTCGGCCGCCTACATGGCCCGCTACATCGCCAAGAACATCGTCGCCGCCGACCTGGCCGGCGAATGCGAGGTCCAGCTCTCCTACGCCATCGGCTATCCCGACCCCCTCAACATCTGGGTCAATACCAACGGCACGGCCAACAACGGCGTCAGCGACGACCAACTCGTGGACCTGATCCGCAAACACTTCAAACTGACGCCGCGCGGCATCATCGACACCTTGAACCTGCGCCGGCCGATCTTCCGCGAAACCGCCCGCAACGGCCACTTCGGCCGCGAGCTGCCCAACTTCACCTGGGAAAAGATCGATAAAGCCGAGATGCTCCGCCGCGAGGTGGGCGTGCACGCCATGGCGTAAGCGCGGAGGATATATGGCCATTGCTATTGCAACCATCATTGAAAACGCCTTTGAAGCGGCTTTTTCTCGGGCATTGGACCAAACCCTGCAAAACAAGGCGGAGGCTTTGTTCAGGAAAGCTTTCGCGGAAGGATCACCTTTGGCCAAAAAATTGGAAGAGAAAATCGAGGCCGGGTTTCAACGGTTCTTAGAGAATGGCATCCGCTGGGAAAAGAGGAAGCCGGGTTTTAAGAAGCACTGATCGGTTGACGGCCGGTTGAAAGAAGT
>CAZFGM010000421.1:0-6714 GCA_964518515.1 uncultured Alcaligenaceae bacterium
GGCTGCGGTCGCGAGTGTTTGAATTACGGTTGAAGGTTTACTTCACTAGGCTAAGAGGCCCGACGTGGATGTGCCTAGAGTCAAAGATGGGACCGCGGCCAGTCTCGTAGTGAGACTGTTACCCCCCAGTACCGCGGCCCCATGTTTCCTGGGTCCCATTCGTTATAACCGGCGTCGGCTTGGCTTGCCATTTATTTCTTGACGAATTCCCAAACAGCTACCCGTGCGGCCGCAAGCCTCTTCACCTCTCCGGATTGTACCCGTTCGGCGAGGAACTGCCGGAGCTGCTCGACGGTCGCCTCCTGGACGCGATAGGGATGACGGGTAAAATGGGCCTTGCACCGCAGGACAACAGCCCATAGCATGGAAGGACACACGGGCATGTATCCAGCAAGCCGATCGAGTGTAGAATATGGTTTGTGGAAGCGCCCGCCGAAATTGTCTTGTCTGATGGAACGGTCGTTTCTGGCAGAAGCGCTGTAGCAGAGTAGGGGACACGCCCAAATTGTCCGAAGGAGTCTTTGTCTTGAAGGAATGGCTGGCGGCACTCTGTTTGGGCCTGGTCGCAGCAGTGCCGGTCCATGCGCAGTCTTTTACCGTCAAAGAGCTTGTCGACGCGAACCAGAACGCCTTGAACTTGATCGAGCGGATCGAACTGACCATGGAGCACAAAGGGCAAGCGTTCAAGCGTGGCAAGCTTTTTCAGACCAACCCAACGACGAGCTATCGTTGGGCTCGTGACGGGGCGCGCGAGCGAAATCGTTATGACCTGGGAATGCCCGCGAAAGATGGCCGACCGACCCACATTTATGATTGGTATGTCGACGCGGATTCTCTGTGGTGCTTGCGCAATTGGGACCCGAAGAAGCCCCAGGCGATCACGCCTGCGAATCAAGGGATGGTGAGCGCGGAGGTGTCGCCGCGCACGCGCGATTCTACCGGAATCGATGTCCCTGGTTGGCTTTTGTGGACCTTTTTGAACCCGGGCGGTAACGAGGCGCGCACGCTGCGGGAATTGGTGCGCGAATCGCCCGCTGTGGAACTGGTGGGCCGCAGCGAAATTGCGGGCCGCGAAGTTTGGCAGTTACGCATTCAGGCTCCGGGTGATTCGGGGAGACCTGCGCCACCGTGTCGCTTTGAGCTCTTCATCGAGCCTGCGACAAATTTCCACGTGCGCCGTATGGTCGTGTATGACAAAAATGAACTTTCGGTTGACGGCCAAATTGAGACTGTTGACTTCCAGTGCGTTCGAACGGTGAAGCGGTTCCGGGATTTCGGCGATGGCGTGTTCGTCCCCGCTGAAGTAGAAACCACGACCACCGTGGCAACGAGCGACTCACGGTCGACGCTCACGAGTACCTTGGTGAAGGATGTGACTGTCAATAAACCATTGCCCCCGGAGGCGCTGGACTTCCGGATTCCCGAGAATGTGCTGGTACTTGACACGCGAACCGGACGAACCCCAAATACACAAAGGGTGTTCTTGTGGGGCAGCGACAACAAGCCGGCCAAGGAAATCATGGGCCCTGAGGATCACCCCGCCTTTAAGCACGTCTACGAGGCACGCGAGAAGGCGCGGGCCGAGGCGGAGCGCGGCGGCACCGGCGGCTTTCCTTACTTGCTGGCGGCCAACCTGACGGCCCTCGCCGTGCTGCTGGTGCTGCTCGGATATCGCTACTACCGGAGGCAACCCAAGCATGGCAGTTAGGAATAGATCGCTCCTGGTTTTCATTTTGGCCGTGTTGTTTTGTGTCGGGCTGGGTTTTGCGTTTCGTCATTGGTGGGGGAGTGACGAAGGGACACCGGCGACGGTCGCGGGGCTTAGGCTGGAACCGCCTAGTATTGTCTTCCCCAGCCCGGTCTTGGAATACGACACCGAGACTGCCCGGTTCACCCTTCGCAATGGTACAAAGGAAGCCGTGATCGTGAAGAGCATTCAGCCTGAGTACGGGCGCATCAAGATTACGAATGCTGAAGGCCTGGCCGTGGACACGCCATTCCGCGTTCCTGCCGAGGCATCACAAGTGCTTGCCGTTCAGGTTAGCCCGGAGTTTCTATGGGGCTTACAAAGAATTAAGCTTCGCGTCTTGTGCGATGCTGCCGGAGTGGAAGTGCCGCTCTCGTGCGAAATGGAGATGAACGTCAAGCCGGGCCCGCGCGCCTACCCAGACAAAGTTGCGGTGCATGGCCACCAGCCGGGCACGGTTGTCCGGCGCACGGTGCAGATCTACGATGCTTACCCAGGATCAGGCGTGCAGTTCGAAGACGTGACGGTGTCCAACCCGAAGGCCGTTCGCTTCGAGCTCAAGCCCGTGCCGCCGGAGGAAGCGATAGATTCCTGGGCGCGCAGCCGAAAAGACCCAGACTTACCACGTTTCGGCTTTATGCATCGTTACTCGTTGCAATTGAGCTATACCGTTCCTTCTCCGCCCGAGGGCTCCGATTGGTTCCACGACACGGTACGTCTTGTCTCGAAAGGGGGCAAGACGCCGCCACTGGTGATCTCAATCCTCGGCCGCCCGTCGCCTGCGGCCTACACGGTTACGCCAGCTGGGGTGACAGTCTACATGGCTCCCGGCGAGCAGACCTTTCGCCGTACTCTGACTTGCCGCATCGCCGGAACGGCTGCGTCCGATCTTGCGGTGGTCAGCGCCCCGAAGTTCGTCCAGGTCACGTTTTCTAAGGCGCAGGAAGGTATGGCCAAAATCGACATCCAGTGCTCGCTACCGCCGGGTTCGGGGCATGCGGTAGAGGGAGAGATTCGAGTCGGCGCCGGTCCGCAAAAGGAGGTGATATTCACAATCCCAGTAAAGATTTACCGGCCCATCGAAAAAGGTACGCTTAAACGGAGAAAGGCAGCAGGTTCTCAGGCGCTCGTCACTCTTTCCGCGTAAGGAGGTAGCAAATGATCAGTGTCACTGACGCGAGGCATCTCCCTCGGCCAGCGAAGAGGGCCCGGCTTGCCACTCGTTGGCCAGCTGGCTGCCGGAATTTCCGGCGTAATCAGACCGCGCCGCCAGAGGGGGGGCACCCACCCTGACAAGTGGCGTACCCCCCCCTTTGGTCCGCACAACTATCTGAAACAAAAGAACTTACGCAAAGGATGGGGTCCGCCACGTTACTTTTCGAATTTGGCATACCCATCTGAATTTGGGGTACCCTGGATAAACCGGTCTCTCTTTCCTCTTTGTAGCGCGAACAGACCGTCTGGTCACGGAAAGATCGCGCGTTCCACTCGTTCCATGACATCGCGCACCGGCAGCTGCCGGCTGCCCAGAGTCAAGCACGTGTCTTCTTTCAGCCAGTGGCGGACTTGCCCCCCTCCTTTGCCGGCCGGCTTTGGGCCTTGGAGTCTGTTACCCCGTTTTGAACCAGCCCTCTCCGCCCAACATGGGCGCACATTATCTCCTTGCGCCAAAATGGTTTAACCTATCATCTTGTCAAATTCCCGGGAGGCTCGGCGAACTCAAAAACTCTCCGGCTGACTTTGAAAATGGGCGCCGGAGATGTTACGATGAATTTGGTGACGGAGAAATGATGGTGCAGGAAGCGGCATATTTGTAGCCGCGGACTTCAGTCTGGGCGGGAAAAAAGGGGTCAGGTTGATTTCACTAGAGTCTGACGCCAACGACCAGAAATCTCAATCAAAATAAACCTTTCTTCGGTCAATGAAAATAAACCTGACCCCTTTTCTTCGCCACCATGGCCAGGCATTGCTTCGCGGTCGGGCGAAACCGATCGGGCTACTTTTTCACGATTTCCCATTTCTTTTTGGACTGGTCATAATAAAGAGCAACGTCCAACATATCAATACTGTCCCCTTCGATCCAAAAGAAACTGACCACGGCTATCGGGGAAGTCACTTTCCCTGCGAAGGATCTGTAATGCAGTCGCAGTTTCTTATTCGCACTGGGCAAGTCGATAGCTTTTATCAGTTTCAGGTCCTTTCCTTGGCTCTTTCCCCCCTTAAATAAAGAAATCGTGATCATCCTGCATTTCTGCCTAGCCGGGGGCCCCCATTCGTCGAGATTCAGGAATAACGCTCTTTCAAATGGCTCTAAGCCGTGTTTTTCAAAAAACTGCTCCCAGAACTGCGTCACTGCTTTCGAAACGGCTCGACTGATTAGGTCCTCAAGGCTCTTCGGGGGCGGGTCTGCGTCTTTGGGCTTTTTTGAGTCGGGCTGTTGACAAAAGGAACAGCAGCATAAGACCAGAAGGAACCCAATGCAGCTTATGCAATTAACGCCCGTCCACGATCTCTTAGCTTTAGTCATCGCAATGGTCTCCATCCACCGTCAATTGGAAAACGAGGTCTCCAGTACCAGTCAGACTAGACTAGTGTCCGTCCGAAAAAGGGCAATTTGTCAGTTCGCGCCACCGGCTCGCCGACTAGTGACACACCCTTGACAGTTTAAAGTTGTCTTTTTTCAAGAACTCGGCCGTCCCCGCGCGTCGTTGGCGGTACCGTCTCCTGCCGGGCCTGCTACGCTGCGCTTTCCCTGCGCCAATGGCGCTCAGCTGGCTTCCTTCCGTTTGGACTTGGCTGCCTCGCACTGAGCATCCTCTCGGGCCAGCAGCAGCTTGCCCAGGACGTGCAGGTTGCGACCCAAGACAGCCAAGCCCACATAGCGCTCGTAGCCAAGTGCGTTCTTGTCGCGGCAACGCTCCATGCCGTTACCCGACTGGAGAGCGCCGATTGCCGATTCCACGCCCGGATGGTTCTGCCGCCCCTTACGAAAAGCCACGGTTCCCTCCTTTTGTTGTTGACGCCCCTTCTCTTGTCCTTTCGCTGCAATGCAGGGCGTGCGCACAATCTTGGCCAGACCTTCCTGATTCTCCGGCGTGTGATAGGATCGATCAAAGGATGCCCGTTTGATCTTGCCGCCAAAACGCTTCTGCAACTTTTTCATGACCGGAAGCACCAGGTCCTGATCCAACACAGCGTTGGCCACCACTTGGTAATGGCAAATGAATCCTGCGGCATCCTCGATGACCAGCACGCTGTGCCCATACTGGATCGGCTTGGCCTGCTTGCCACGCTTGATCAGTTCCGTCTCCGGCTCGAAGATGCTGAAGATCTTCTCCGCGTTGGGCACCGTTTCTCCCAAAAGCACCCGCCGCCTGGCCGTGTCGCACACCTTCCGGGTCAATTCCAGGTAATGATGCAACCGCATGGCCGGCGGCATTGTCGACGCGGACAATCTCTCCTGCCGTCTCTCGCCGACCTGGAATGCCGAGCTCACCAACAGTTGCTCGGCCCGCCCCAACCATTCCTTGGCCAGGTCCAGCAATTCACGGTAGAGTTTCTTCACTCGCTTCGGACCGTCCTTTCCTTTGGCACGCGATGCCCGGCCAATTTGCTGCACCAGCTTGCGTACGTTCTTCAGAACGTGCTCGTGCTGACGCCAGCCACTCAACCCCTGTTGCTCCGCCAACTCCGCTGCCAACGGCAGCACCTTGCCCAAGCCGTCGCCGATCAGGCTCGACTCGGTGGGATAGTGAATGTTCGTCTCCACCACGAACGTGTCGCAGCGCACCGACTCGATCGCCTCCGGCTCCAACTGATGTCCCGCCGCCACCACCAACTCATTGATCTTCACCAACGTCTCCGGCCGAATCAGACACACGTTGTCCCGAATCCGCCGCCAATCAAAATCCACGTTCTCTTCCCAGTCGCCAATGCCCATAATCAAGCGCAAGTTCCGGTGCTGCTCGGCCAGGTCTTGCAGTTTGTCATAATCCAGGTTGCAACCCAGACGCACCGCGGCCAGCACGGCAATCTGCCAATAATCCATGCCCGGCCGGCCCAGTTCGTTACTCGTGCCGCGGTTAACATCCTCGCCCACAAGATCCAAGAGCTTCCGCCGCAGCTTGCTATCGCTGTAAATGTGCTGCAAGGCCCGCAGAATGGGGATGATCTCGTCCCGACAATTCACATTCAGCTTGACCTCGTCGACGGGCGGGCAATCCAGGCGGGGCTGCGGAATGAAGGACAGTCGCATGGCAAATCCTCCGTGAAGATTGGGGCCCGATTCCGTGAAAATCCAAGATTTCTGCCCTGTTGTAGAATTCATACCTTCAATCTTCGCTGAAAGATTCGTAAAAAATCCAGGAATTTCCCAGGCCATCCCGTTTTTCGGACGGACACTAGACTAGGCTTGTGGGCAGTCCAGGGGGAATTTGATGCGTTCGCCCTGGGATTCGAGGGGGAAGACGGAAAGGCGGCCTTGGTACGTATGGTTTATATCCACCACCAGTTGGAAAAGGAAGGTCCCCAAAGTTGGGCTTCTGGAGCGGAGGCAGTGGAGGGGGGACCCACGGCGCTAGCTTGCAAACTCCAATCCAACCTTTCCCAACATTGATTACCGCTGATCCCCAAAGTTTGATAAAGCAATCACCTTTCTTAAAAGCATTTGCCGGCCACGTGAATCGCGCGGGATCGAGTTCAAATGCTTCGCCAGCGAATGGGATGCGAATCGTCTGTCCATCATAGGTTTTCTTGTCCTGACATGTGCATCCCGCGGAACAACTGTCAATACTCACCCCAACGGGTTTGTTTATCATTGCTGTTATTTGTTCTGCAACGGCATCCGGGCCGGCACCCCATTTGATTGCACGGGAACATCCGCCTCCTTTTTCTTGGAACTCGAATTTACTGATGTTGTGTCCCCTACGAAATTGTTGCCACTTTTTTCTTTTTAATTGGTAAAGGAA
>CAZFGM010000422.1:0-6643 GCA_964518515.1 uncultured Alcaligenaceae bacterium
CCTGCCGAACTTTTCCGACTCGCGGTCTTGGTTCGGCAGACCATGGGCGAAGGACGGCTTTGCAACGCAATTGTAGGTCGGCCTTTCCAGGCCGACGTCCCTTGCCCAGATTCATTGAGCTTGGGCGGTTCAGGTCGGGCTGGAAAGCCCGACCTACTAATTCGTTGCAAAGCCGCGAAGGACAATCGATTTGCCGGGGCTCGGCCGAACCCGGCTCCTTACGGAGTTCGGCTCGCCTCTCCGGCACCCTTGCAAACTGAATGGACCAGCGGCCAATTAACCAGAACCGTGGGCTGATTCCCTCGGCCCGCGAGGGGTTGTTATCATGTGTGGCATTGCGGGCCTTGTCAACCTGAGCGGCCGGACGGCGATCGCGCCGGATACCGTCCGCGCCATGGCTCGGGCAATGGTCCACCGCGGCCCGGATGAGGATGGTTTTTTCGAACGGCCCGGGCTGGCCCTGGCCAATCGCCGACTCAGCATTGTCGGCCTGTTTGACGGCCGTCAGCCCATCAGCAACGAAGACGGCTCCGTCGCAGTCGTGTTCAACGGCGAGCTTTTCGATTATCCCGAAGTCCGGGCTGATTTGGCCGCCCGCGGCCACATCCTGCGGACTCATGCCGACACGGAAATCATTCCCCACCTCTATGAAGACCTCGGCGACGCCATGCTGGAAAAACTCCGCGGCCAGTTCGCCTTCGCCCTGTGGGACGAGCGCAACCAGCGGCTACTCCTGGCCCGCGACCGCTTCGGCATCTGTCCGTTGTACTGGACCCGGCAATCCACGCCCGCCGGCGACTGCCTGCTGTTCGCCTCGGAAATCAAGGCCTTGCTGGCCTCCGGTCTGGTCCGGGCCCGCCCCAATGTCCGCGGCATTCATCACGCCTTTTCGTTCTTCGCCTTGCCGGGGCCAGTGACCTGTTTTCAGGGCATTGAAATCCTGCTTCCCGGACATTCCTTGACGGTCCAACTCGGCGAGCGGCCGCGGATTCAACAGCGCATCTTCTGGCAAATCGATTTTCCCGATTGGGGCCAGGAGGAATGTCGGCCGGGGCTTTTCGGCAGCGGCACGACCAAGCTTGTGGACGAGTTCGAGACGGTGCTCCTCAAGGCGGTCGAGAAGCGCCTGCGCGCCGACGTGCCGGTCGTCTCCTACTTGAGTGGCGGAGTCGATTCGAGCGTGGTGGTGGCCCTGGCCTGCCATGCCCGCCGCCGTGAAGGCAAACCGGCCATCCCTACGTTCACGATTTCCATCCAGGATCCGGAGCTGAACGAGGAAACCGAGGCGGGATTGGTGTCGCGCCACCTGAATTGCCGGCCCGTGGTGGTCAACTGCGGCCGCCAGGAGGTGCTGGAAACATATCCCGAGTTGATCCGTGCTGCCGAGGGACCGGTCATCGACACGGCCTGCGCCGCCCTGCTCCTCTTGGCCCGCGAGGTTCACGCCCAGGGCTACAAGGTCGCCCTGACCGGCGAAGGCGCCGATGAATGGCTGGCCGGCTACCCCTGGTACAAAGTCCACAAAATCCTCAGCGCCCTGGATATCCTGCCGGGAATCAACCTCAGCAACCTGGCGCGGCGAGCGTATTTGAAACTCACCGGGACGCCGTCGTTTCCGCCGGCCCAGATGCGCCGGGCTCAGGAGGCCGTCGGCGGCCCGAATGCCTGGCTCAACATCTACGGCCTGTTCAGCAGCGCCAAGCTGCGCTTCTTCAGCCAGGGCATGTGGGACCGGCTCGGCGATCACATGCCGTACGATGACTTGCAATTGAATCTGGACCGCGCCCGCCGCTGGCACCCCTTGAACCGCTCGTTGTACGTGGGGGCGCGGGTCATGCTCCCCGGACTCTTGCTGGCGTCCAAAGGCGACCGGGTGGCCATGAATTCATCGGTGGAAACGCGCTATCCGTTCTTGGACGAGGATGTGTTCGCGTTTCTGGCCCGCTTGCATCCGCGCTGGAAGCTGCGCGGCCTGCGCGACAAGTTCATCCTGCGCCACCTGGCCAAACGCTGGATACCCAAGGAAATCGCCTGGCGGCCCAAGGCCATGTTCCGGGCGCCGTTCGACGGCTTCCACGGCGCCTTGCCCAATTTCGTCGATCAATTGCTCAGCCCGGAATCGCTGGCCAAGACCGGTTACTTCGACGCCGATGCCGTGCGGCACTGGCGGCAGCATTTCCGCCAGCTGCGGGGCGGCGCCTACGCCCGCACCATGATCGAAATGGGCCTGGTCGGCGTGATCGCCACGCAACTGTGGCACCACACCTTCATCGACGGCAGCCTGGCCGATATGCCGCACTGGTCGCGGGATTGGCGGCAATCGCCGCCTTCGCCCAACGGCAGGCACCGGAAACCGGCGCTGGCAAAAATTCCCGTGTAGGGGATTTGTTGAATGTCCTACGCTCTGTCCACCCTCTGGTTCGAACGCCAGCGCTTCCTTCCGGGCGTGCTGGCCGTGGCGTTCAGCGCGCTGCTGATCGCCTTGCAGTGCGGCTTGCTCTTGGGATTGTTTTCCATCACGTCGATCCCCATCGACTATTCCAAGGCCGACATCTGGGTGGGCCATCCGAAGATTCCCAGCGTGGACCTGGGGCGCACCATTCCGGAATCGTGGATGGCGTACCTGGACCAGCCGGAAATCGAGCGCTGCGAAGTGTACATGGAAGGGTTCGCCTACTGGGACAAACCGACGGGCGGCATGGAGTTGTGTATCATCATCGGCTCGCGCATGGGCCCGGACGCCCTGGGGGCCATCGAGCAGTTGACGCCGCGCCATCGGCAACTCTTGGCCGAGCTGGGGACAATTGTGGTGGATCGGGGGGATTTCGAGCGCCTGGGCATCCAGCGCGTCGGCGATTGGGCCGAGGTCGTGGGCCAGCGCGTCCGCATCGTCGGCACGGTGGGCGGACTCAAGAGCCTGGCCGGACCGTATGTCTTTTGTTCGGTGGAAACCGCGAAAAAGCTGCTGCACACCAAGCCGGACCAGGCCACCTTCCTCCTGGCCAAGTGCAAGAACCCCGACGACGCTCCCAAGGTGGTGCGGCGGTTGAACGCGTATCAACAGAAGATCGCCTACGATGATAAGGTGAAAATTGAAGCATATACGCGGGACGGTTTTTCCTTCAAAAGCCGTATGCACTGGCTGACCAAGACCAAGGCCGGCATCGCCCTGGGCTTGGCGGCGTGCCTGGGCCTGCTGGTTGGGGCCGTGGTCACCAGCCAGACTTTGTACGCGGCCACGGCGGCTTCGCTGAAGGAATTCGCCGTCTTGCGGGCCCTGGGCATCCCGCGCGGGCGCATGCGCGGCATGGTGCTGGCCCAGTCGTTCTGGGTCGGCGTCGCCGGCGTCGCCGTGGCCTTGCCCTGCATCTATGGCCTGGCCCACCTGGGCAACGAGCTGGGAGCCAAAGTCTTGTTGCCCTGGCAATTGCTGCTGGCGGCCGTCGGCGTGACCATGGTCATGGCCCTGTCCTCGGGCCTTATGGCCCTGCGATCCCTGCGCCAGGTGGAACCGGTGACCTTACTGCGTTAGATCCTGGCGAGCCGAGTCGCGTAAGCGACCGGGTTCTGTCGGCCGGTCGGGCCGCCTGGACCTGTGAACAGAAAACACTAGGAAACCTTGCCGAATGCACAATATAATAAAAGGTTTGGATTTGGCAGGAGCACCCAAAGGGGTACGCATGGACTTGGACGGAACACCACCGACGATCCGGGCCTGGGGGTTGACGCGCTCGTTCGGCAGCGGCGAAACCCTGACGCTGGCGGTGCGCGACGTGGGCATTGAGCTTTTCCCCGGACAGCTGGCCCTGCTCATGGGCCCGTCGGGCAGCGGCAAATCCACCCTCCTGGCCGTGCTGTCCGGCTTGCTCCATCCCGATACCGGCAAGGTCATGGCCCTGGACAACGACTTGTGGGCCATGTCGGAAAAAGAGCGCGAGCGCTTCCGCCTCGAATACTGCGGGTTTATTTTCCAGGGCTACAACCTGTTCCCGGCGTTGACGGCCCGCCAGCAGCTGGAAATGGTCCTGCGCTGGGGCAAGGGCACCCCGGCCCGCGAGGCCCGCCAAAAGGCCGACGACATGCTGGCCCTGTTGGGCCTGAGCAAGAAGGGCGACCTGCGGCCCATGCAACTGTCCGGCGGCGAAAAACAGCGCGTGGCTATTGGCCGGGCCCTCATCAAGGAGCCGTCGTTCTGCTTCGCTGATGAGCCGACCGCCGCCCTGGATTGGAGGCACGGCGAACAGGTGATCGAGTTGTTGCGCGTGGCGGCCCACGACGGCGGCGCCACCATCCTCGTCGTCGGCCACGACGCCCGCATTATTCCGCACTGCGACCGCGTCTACCAACTGGAAGACGGCTGCCTGATCGAGCCCAAGGGGACGGCCGAAGCGTCCCTGTCCCTGGTCCATGGCCCGGGACCTTACGCCAACGGCTTTTGATCCGCCCCTCACCCGCCCTCTCCCCCAGGGGAGAGGGCGGAGTGAGGGGCCGTGGAGGATACTATGGCTGCCAAAACAGAGAAATTAGCATCACCACCGGGTAATCTCCTGGAACAGCAAAGGAAACCCGAGGCGCGCGATGGATACAACACGGCCAGGGTGCGCACCCCCTCCCCATCAAGGTCCTTCCGCTTGTTGTGGCTGGTGCCGGTTCTCATTTTGCTCGGCACCCTCATCGGCGCCCGCTACCTTCTCAACGGCAGCCGCTCCGGCGAGGACGGCGACGACAAACAACCGGCTTCGGGCAATGTCCTGGCCCAAGGCCGCGTCGATGTCGAAGGGGGCGTGGCCATTCTCTTGCCCGGACAGCAAGGCCGCGTGTTCTGGGTCATCAAGGAAGGCCAGGAAGTGAAAGAAGGCGAAGTTCTCCTCCGCCTGGACCAGGAACAAACCCTGGCGAAAGAAGACCAGGCCAAGGCTGCCCTCCGGAACGCTGAAGCGCTCCTGACCGAAGCCGAGGCCCTGTACCAGCAGCACAAACAATGGCGGTCTTTTCGGGGAAAATATGTGCCCGGGCCGCTGGTCAAGCAGCAAGAAGCGGCCGTCGCCGTCGCCACACACACTCTGACCATTGCCGAGGCGAAAAAGAATCGGGCCGAGGAAGCTTTCAAAAATGAATCGATCAGCAAGCATGACTTGAATGAGGCCACAGCTAACTGGGAAAAGGCCAAGGCCGGCCTCCAGGCCGAGAAAGAAAAGCTCCGTTCCCTGGAAATGGCACGCGTCGATTTGAAAATCGCCCAGGCTCAGGCCAATGTCCAGGCCAAGCAAGGCCAGCTGCGCGAGGCCAGAAAGGCCGTCCAGGAGTGCGAAGTGCGCGCCCCCGCCCCGGGCTTTGTCCTGCGCGTGCAGATCAGCGTGGGCGAAAGTCTAACGGCTCAGACTAAGGTTCCGCCCATTCAATTCTGTCCCAACCATGCCCTGGTGTATTTCAGCCGCTTTGTCGAAGAAACGGCCAGTTTTCCAGCGGCGGCAGTGCTGGGGCAGGATTTCCTGCGCCAGCACCTCCCGAAGCCGCGCATCATTCGCGCCGAGGTCCTGCAGGAATGGGCCGACCGTGTCGAGGCCGGCCAGGAAGTCCTCATCGAGGACGACACCCGCACCGGCAACAAGTGGACCGGACGCGTCCGCAAGGTATCCGACTGGTTCACTCCCAAACGGGATCCCGCCAATGAGCCCTTCACCTTCAACGACGTTCGCACCCTGGAGTGCCTGATCGACGTCCACCCCGGCGGCCGGCCTCTGCGCGTCGGCCAACGCGTCCGCGTGACCATCAAAACTGACAAATAATTTCGCTCGGCAATCGCCGGCGGCCGGTGCCTCATTATTCACTCTTAGTGAAGGGCAAACACCCCGGTCCGCTGTGCAGGCGCGTTGCCTGCCCGCACCAGAATCGGTACGACCGACTGGCCAACCCCAGGTGCAAACCAAGGTAAGAGGCGAAACGCCCGGAAGCGGTCGCTTACAGCGGCAGCAAGCGGTAGAATTGATTGGGGTTGCGAACGATTGCGAAGGGGTGAGACAGGATGCGTCGGAACCGCGGCCGCGTGGTGGAATGGTAGACACTGGGGACTTAAAATCCCCTGGGGAGTAATCCCCGTGTGGGTTCGAATCCCACCGCGGCCACTAGGGAAAATGCTGGAATCCTGCATATTTTCCAGGGTTTTTTGCGTTGACGGCCCGCTGTCAATGGCAACCCTTTCCGTCTCAGTTTGTCTCCCAAAATCTCCCGAAATAGCAGGTTGTGGGCCAAGGAATGGGCCAAGGGAATTTTGGCCGTTTTGGTGACCAGGCGGCGGAATCCGGCCTTCCGTTCCCGTGGCGGCCAGGGCTTCCCCCTCGGCGTCAGTGGGCAGCATGGCGGGCAAAGAATCCACGGCGGCGGCAAGGTCATACAAGCCATCGTGGGCATAGCGGCCCAGGGTCAAGGTAACGGTGGAATGCCGGGCCAACTCGGCGACTCCGTGTGGTGCCCGTTCTCAGTCAGGGAGGTCGAACTGCACGCCGTCATTCAGCATCGTCACCTTTCAGCCTGGCAGCAGTGGGTCAGTGTTCAGACGCTGAAGGGAGCGACCTTTAGTTTAGCACAGACCCGCATCCCGAGCCGCCCAAGTGCTTCTTGGACGCGCCGAAGGTGGACCAAA
>CAZFGM010000423.1:0-6609 GCA_964518515.1 uncultured Alcaligenaceae bacterium
TCGAAAAGCCGGTCCAGAAACGATTTCTTGAATTTGACTTTCATCTTCATTCCCTGGACTCTTCTATACGTATTGAACCATGGGGTCATAATGGCGTCAAGCATTGCCGTGGAATAGGTTTTTTTTGGGAACTCCGTCCAAACATTCCGCGTCCAATGTTGGTGGAACAGCGAAATCCCAATGGACTCTTGACTTTAAGCCCATCTCCGGCAAAACTGGATTAATTCCTCCGGCCTTGGACCGGGGCATTCTCGAAACGAGGGGACTTCATGAATCGTCGGCATTTCCTCAAACACGTGGCGGGTTATTCGGCCCTGGCCTTGCCCGGCATTCAATTCTTGCGGACCATCCAGGCCAACGCCCAGGAGCTGCGCCGCAATAACAAGAGCGTCATCATCATGTGGATGGCCGGCGGCCCGGCCACCATCGACATCTGGGACCTTAAACCCGGTCGCCCCACCGGCGGCGAATTCCGGCCCATCCAGACCAGCGCCACCGGCGTCATGATCAGCGAGCACATGCCCAACACTGCCCGCGTCATGGACAAGCTCAACATCATTCGTTCGCTGACCACAACCGAGGGCGATCACGGCCGCGGCAGCCAGCTGATGCACACCTCGTATACGCCGAACCCGGCCATCGCCTTCCCGTCGCTCGGCGCGGTGGCGGGGAAGGAGGTCCCCAAGCTGCGCGGCTACCAGGAGATTTCCCTGCCCAACTACATCACCGTGGGCAATTCCCAGGCCAGTGGTCCCGGCTTCCTCGGCATGAACTTCGCCCCCTTCACCGTGCAGAACCCCGGCACGCCGCCGGAAAACATCCGCCCGCCCCAGGGCATCGGCAAGGATGACCTGGAACAGATGGAACGCATTCGCCGCCGGCAGCGGCTATTCTACACCCTGGAAGATGAATTCATGTTCGGCCGGGTGCCGCACCTGTCCACCGCCCCCGATATCCGCAAGCGGGAAGAGGAACGGGCCAAGTTTGCCGACGGCTCCAAGGCCCACAGCGACATTTACAAGAAGGGCTTCAGCCTGGTGGCTTCTCCCGAGGGCCGGGTCTTCGACCTGCGCAACGAGCGCGGTGCGGAAGCCTACGGCAACAGCAACTTCGGCCGCTCGGCCCTGTTGGCCCGCAAGCTGGTCGAGGCCGGCGTGTCGGCGGTGGAAATCAGCCTGGGGGGCTGGGATACGCACGGGCAGAACTTCAACGCCCTGGCCACCCGCCAGCTGCCGCCCCTCGACCGGGCCATGGGCGCCCTGGTCAAGGATTTGAGCGACCGGGGCAGGTGGCAAAACACCGTGCTGGTGTGGATGGGCGAGTTCGGCCGCACGCCACGCATCAATAACAACAACGGCCGCGATCACTGGTCGCGGTGTTGGTCGGTGGTAGTCGGCGGCGGCGCCCTCAAGGGCGGCGTGGCCTACGGCTCGACCGACGAAGACGGCATGGCCGTGCGCGACAACCCGGTCCGCGTCGGCGACATGTTCGCCACCATCTACCGCGCCCTGGGCATCGATCCGGGCACGCAGATCCGCGACGCCATCGGCCGCCCCTTCGCCATCGCCGGCGGCAACGGCCGGCCCATCGAGGGGCTGTTCTGAAAAATCCCCAGGGGGGGCGGAATGATAGAGGAGGGTGAAAACCCTCCTCTATCATTCGAGCCCGCAGCGCCAGCAAGGGCCGCGATTGACTCCGCTGAGGCATGTGGTAATTTGCGAGAATACCCCATCATTCTGGCCCATTAGCCCCCATTAACCCCAGAGCACTTGACCAGCTGTTCCCACTCGAGGTTGGCATTGTTTTTTCCAGGGAAAGAACCTGGAGTAAAACTATGCCCAACCTGTTAAACTTTCAGCTGCCCCGGAAGGGGCCATTTCTTCCGGGCCGTGTCCCGGAAGAAACGTAGCCTCTTTCCACCTTTTAGCAAAAAGGAGGGAGAAAAAGTTTGGGGGCCCGCTTTCAAATCCGCAAAACCCGATCGCGCGCCGCGATTTTCCAGGTACCGGTCACCTTACCGTTCTCGACCACATACGCCTGCTGGTGCATGGCACAGGTGGGACAGATGTGCGTCGGTATGGCATAAACGACATCACCGGGGGTAAATCGCTCGGCGGCGGGCGTTTCCACCACGAAATGTTCCTCGTTTTGCAGGACCGCTTCGTACTGGGGAACATTGAGCAGGATGCAGCGTTTCCCCGGGGGCGGATCGCTGGCGACAGCCTTGTAGCCCAGGTCGAGGGTGATGCGCGTGGGCGTCGGCCGGCTGATAACGCGGGTGAGCAAAACCGCCGCGGGTACGAATCCTTCCAGGTCGGGAAAGCGGCTGCCGTAGCCGTGGTCGTGCAGCACGCAAGTGCCCGGCGAGTATTCACTGCCCGGCAGATTCATTTTCGTGTACACCGGAAAGGTCGGCGTGCCGCCCAGGACCAGGCGCGGCACCGGCAAGCCTTTTTTCTCCAAGGTGGATCGTAATGCCAGCACCGGTTCGATTTGCCGCTGTACCGCATGGGATCGTTCTTCCAGATTTTCCTGATGGTTGTGGCCGTCGTAAACATGCAGCCCTCCCGGCAGCAAACCCGGCAAGCGGACCAACGCTTCATATAAAGCGACCGCTTCCTCCCCGGCCGGAATGCCGGTGCGATGCTGGCCCACGTCCAGATCGAGCAGGACTTGCACTTTCTGCCCGGCCCGGGTCATGGCCTCGGACAGGGTCCTGGCTCCAACCGGATGATCGGCCAGCACCGAAAACCCGCAGGCGGGGAAGGTCTGGACCAGGCGCGCCATGCGCTGGCAGTTGGGGCCGACCAGGTTGTAGGCCAGCAGGACATCCGTGGCGCCGCAGTCGGCCAGCATTTCGGCTTCGGCCAGGGTGGCGCACTTGTGCTTGGTGATGCCGCGGTCCATTTCCAGGCGGGCGATCTCGCGCGTCTTGTGCGTCTTGACGTGCGGCCGCAGCCGTTCCGGCCCGCCGGCCAAGGCGATCATGCGGTCGATGTTGCGGCCAATCAGGTCCTTGTAGAAAAGCAGCGCGGGGCTGAAAATTGAGGTCGGATCGTTTACCAAATAACGTGGGTCCATGGTGAATCCCTCAAGCCAGGATGCCTCGATCATAGCGGGCCTCTGTCATTCCGGCCACAACAAAGAGTGCCGGGTGTGATCACATAAGCGGCCGGCATGTTCTGCATTGGAAAATTCGCAGAAAATGCTTGCCTTTCCAGCGCTTTGACGATGTACTGGTGAATATTCCCATCCTGGATTGTCGTTTCTGGGGCACGTGCCCCGCCTATCATTGGAGGAACCCATGGGGAAGTTTCTCCCCCTCTGGCTTGGAATTGGTTTGGCCCTGTCGGGGCCGGTGACGGCCCAGAAGCCGCCTCCGGCGAAAGAACCGACCTATCATGGCAAGCCCTTGGCGTACTGGATCGGCGAACTCAAAGACGCGGATGCCCTGGTGCGCGAAGAGGCGATCCTGGTGCTGGGCAGCTTGGGTGCGGCGGCGAAACCGGCCGCGGCCGCCCTCACCGAGTTGTTGAAAGACAAATATCCTACCGTGCGCGTCAAGGCGGCGCTGGCGCTTTGGAAAATAGGCGGCCAGGCCAAGGAAGCGGGTCCGGTGCTCTTGCAAGCCTGGAAGGAAGGAAATCGCGCGGTGCGCCTGCAAATCCTGCCCGCCCTGGGACCGCTGGCGACGGAGGTGCCGGAACTGTTGCCGATCTTGTTGCAAGCGGCGGCGGACCGCGACGAGAAAATTCGCACCCTGGGCATCGAGGGATTGATTCGCGCCGGGCCGGCGGCCACACCCGCCTTGACCAAGGTGCTGGACCATTCCGACCCGCTCATTCGCCGGCAGGCCATTCTCCAGTTTGGCCGTATGGGCGCTCAGGCCAAGACTGCCGTCCCGGCGCTGGTGGCCAAGTTGCAGGACAAGGACTGGGAAACCCGCTTTCGCGTCGCCCAGGCCCTGTGGGCCATCGAGCAGCGCAGCAAAGATACGCTGACCATCCTGGTCGAAGCCGCCGACAGCAAGGATGCGACCATCCGGCGGGATGCCTTTGCGATTCTGGTGCAAATTCAGCCGCGTCCCAAGGAAGCCTTGCCGGTTTTCCGGGCAGCCCTCAAAGACACAGTGCTGGTCACCCGTCTCCAGGCCGCGGAAATCGTCTGGGACCTGGACAAACAGGCCAAGGATGTTTTGCCGGTTCTTCAGGAGGGATTGCAAACCAAGGTATACCAAAATTACCCGGCCCGGCAAATGGCGCTGCAGGTTATCCACCGGATGGGGGAGGAGGCCAAGCCCCTGCGCGGCGATTTGCTGGAATTGCTGAAAAACACCGATGCCAATTCCTTCCCCACGCTGCCGCAAATCCTGAGCCGGCTGGGCAAGGAATCCATTCCCGATCTTTTGACCATGCTGCAAGCGCCGCCGCGGTACAATAATCGCCTGTCGATTGCCCAGACCCTGGGCCACCTCGGCAAGGAGGCGGCCGGGCCGGTCAGCAAGCTGTTGGATCACCCGGATTATGGGGTCCGCCACTCGGCGTTTCAGGCCCTGGAATTGATGGGTCCTGCGGCAAAGGAGGCCATGGGCGGCCTGCAAAAGGCCCTCAAGCACACCGATCCCACCTCGCGCCGGCTGGCCGCTTCGTGCCTGGGACTGATTGGCAGTGAAGCCAAGGAAGCCATTCCGGTCCTGGAGGAGGCCGTCAAGGATACGGATATTAGCGTTCGGCGACAGGCTTTGATGTCTCTGTATCAGGTCGGGGCGGAAAAAGACAAAGTCCTGCCGGTGCTGATTGGCGCCTTGAAGGACACCAGCGGCCTGGTCAAGTTGACGGCGCTGGAATGGCTTGTCCACCTCGATCCCAAGGCGAAGGAAATTGCTCCCGCCTTGGCGGAAGTACTGCGCGATCCTTCGTCCAAGTATCTGGCCATCCGCGTGGCGGGCCGGATGGGCCTGGCCGCCAAGGAGGTTTTGCCGACCTTGACGACCATGCTGCAAAGCCCGAATGCCAGTGAGCGGCAACAGGCGGCCTTGGCCATCGAGCAGCTGGGGCCGCAAGCCAAGGAGGCAACGGGTACCTTGATCCAGGCTCTCGGCACCACCGATTACTATGCCCGCTTGTCGATCCTCAAAGCGCTCAAAAAAATCGGCGGCGAAGACAAGGCCGTGATCCAATCCCTGGCCGAGTCGCTGATTCTCCAGAACGGCTATCGGTATTCGTACATATTGATCCTGGCGGACTACGGGCCGGCGGCCAAGGAAGCGATCCCGCGCTTGCAGGGGATTCTCCAGGATCCCGCCCCGGAAATGCGCACCTACGCCGCCTGGGCCCTGGCCGCCATCGACCCGGAGCAAGCTAAGGCCGCCAAGCCGGCCCTGGAAAGCTTGTTGACCTCCTCCAGTTATTACGTCAACATCGCGGCGGCCATGACGCTGTGGAAGATCGACCCCAAGGACGAAAAAGCCCGCGATCATCTGCTGAAAAAGTTGCAAGACCCGGTCGAGGCCATGCGTCAAACCACGGCGTATCAACTGACCAAAGCAGGCCCCTGGGCCAAGGTGGCGGTCCCCGCTCTGACTCAGGCCCTAAAAGACACCTCGCGTTATACTCGGGCTTACGCCGCCCTGGCCCTGTGGCGCATCCAGCCCAACAACAAGGCGACCATTCCGGCTCTGGTGCAATTATTGCAAGAGGTGGATAGCGGTGTCCGCAATATGGCGGCTTCCTATTTGGGAGAGCTGGGACCGGCGGCCAAGGAAGCCATTCCTGCACTGCAGGCGGTGATGCGCGACCCGCGGAGTTATGTCGAGGTCCGCCGCACCGCCGCGGAGGCCTTACGCAAGATCGATCCGAAATCGACCCTTTTCACTTTTACCACCTATTGAGTTTAGCGAGGAGCCGAAGGCGACGGCGGCGGTCGCCTTCGGCTCCCCGCTAAACGAAGGCGGCTGCACGAACAGGAGTGAACCATGTTCCGTTTTGCGGGAATTGTGACTGGATGTTTCCTGGCCCTGAACGCTTCCGCCCAAACGGAAAATAAACCCCCGGCGGCGGACAAACCGCGCCTGGATTTGTTGGGCGATCCGTTGCCGGAGGGGGCGCTGGCCCGCCTGGGCACCACGCGCCTGCGCCACGGCGGGCCGATCCTGGCCATGGCCATTTCCCCCGACGGTAAAATTCTGGCCTCCGGAGGCACCGATGAAACGATCTGCCTGTGGAATGCAGCCACCGGCAAGGAACTGCGCCGCTTGAAATATCAAACCCTGGTCAACGTGAACCCCGGCTTTGTCGGCCAGTTTCCCGTGACCGCGCTGGCCTTTTCCGGGGACAGCAAGATCCTGATCAGCGGCGACGGCATGGGCATCCTGCGCCTGTGGGACGCGAACAGCGGCCGCGAGCTGCGCCGCTTCGGCAAGAGCCACGACCCGCGTTTCGGACCGGCGCGCATCGTCAGCATGACGGTCTCCGCCGATGGCCGCACCCTGTGGACGTGCGGCAACGACCGCATCATCCGCCAGTGGCTGGCCATCACCGGTCTGGAAATCCGCCAATTCCAGGGGCACCAGGGCGTGGTCCTGGGCATGCAACCCACGCCCGACGGCAA
>CAZFGM010000424.1:0-6600 GCA_964518515.1 uncultured Alcaligenaceae bacterium
AGAAACGACCGTAACGGTGCCGCCGCTTACCGTCTTTGGCCGCAACGCCGTGGAAAGCATGGCCACGCCTTGCTCGGTGAACGCGTAGGGCCGATACCGGACATTGCGTTTCGATGCGGTCGCAATTTGCGACCGCATGCGTGACTCGTTTGCCGATGCGGTCGCAAATTGCGACCTTAAAGAACCGGCCTCCCCGGCCTGGCGTCAAAGATCCTTTCGATCGGCGCCAGCGTCGCCTGGTACTCCGCCTCCGTTTTGATGATTTTCGGTTTCATGGCTCGCCCCTTGCCTCTAAATCGTCTGGGCGTCGATGTCATCGTATTCCTTGTGGGTTTCCGCTACGTCCCCGGCATGTTCAGGTCCCGGCGTGTCAGGAATCGGAACAACTGGGCTTGAAGGGCCAGAACGCCGTCCGGGGTGAGGGACGCTTTTCGAACGCCGATTTGGATAAGCAGTTCGGGATCGAGGCAAGTGACCTGGCGGAAATCGACGTAGGCTTCGGCCAAGCCATGTTCATCGTAGCTCGGCAGGGAAAAGTAGTTGAAGTTCCGGTTCTCCCGAATGATTTGCCTATCTTCCTCGTGGACGCCCGTCAGGGGACGCACAATCGCGATCAGACAGTGGTCTTCCTCGTTGACAAGGTCGCAATCGTAGTTGAGGACAATCCCCCGGGTGAACCGGCAATGAACCGGCACGTACTCGCCTTCCTTGACGTGAAACGCCGGAAGCTGAATCGACTTGCCAGGGGCATCGGGAGTTTTCCCTTCTTCCGGCGGGTAGGGGAAAGGCGCCCAGTACTTCCTGTTGCCTTTGAAAGTCACCGTCCGGACAATCTCAAGCGGCGGCCGCACACGAAAATGGGGGACATCATCAATGATGTTCCCCTGGCTGAGTTCGGCGTCGGGGGCACGGAACATGGCGCCCTCCAATCATCTAGAACACCTGGCTGTAATCCACTTTGTGCTTGAGCGAAACACTCGGCTGAGCGCTGGGATGGCTCGCTTCATCTAGTTGCTGAGTCATTTCTGCCAGCGTGAGAGTTCGGCTGGTGTGCGTGGCGAGACCTTGTGCGTCAACCGCAGGGGTTGACTCTGTGGCGGGCCGCTCGACGACGGTGATCTCCACGGTCTTGCCGATCAACGGCCTCAGTTCCGGAAGATGCAAAGTCTCCGATTCCAGTTTTCGATGGACGCGGATGGTGCTCATGGCTTGGACCTCCGTCTTTAGTCTAACGCGCCCTCAATCTCGTTACAACCCGCTCGTGAACGCCCGCTGCAGCAGCGTTTGAAACAGGTGCTCGGCTTGACTGGGGGCCGGCAAGCTTGACCATCATGCGGATGATGTGCCGCGGCGTGCCGAACTGGCTGCTTTGCCCAGCGGTGTTGAGCTTGGAAAGGAGGTATTCGTAAAGGTCGCCCTGCACGTCCTGGTTTTGGCTGGAGATCTGCATGTCGTCGATGGCCTTGGCGGCTTCGATGAGCAGGCTCGTCTTGTTGATCTTGAACTCGGCGTTGGCCATCTGCTGGGCGAAGGAGGAGGGCATCGACCTGCGAACGAAGAGCCGCGTCGGTGAGCATGGTGCCAGGATGGGCGGCCAAAGCCAAGCCCAGCAAAGCGGAGGCTACCAACCACCTCCCTTGGTGGAAAAGTGATCGTTACGGAGTGCGTTGTGGACGTAAATTCCTCAAAGAACTGTTTGCAGGATCGGACAATCAGGAAAAGTCAAAGTCAGTTGTGACCCCTGTGGCGGAAAAATGATCGGTACGGAGCGCGTTGCTAATGTAAACCACAAGCAAGTGGTGAGCGGATTACGACGAGTTGCCGTACCGATCAAATGCCTTCGCGGAATTGATCGGTACGGGGATTTGTAAGGTTTTAACGGCATAGTGGTATGTGGGTCTGGCGCAAATCCGACCCGATAGTCACCCTGTGCGCACGGATTTGACGCGAGTGGAAAGGACCAAAACGTAACTTCTTCGGGAGAAATAGTTATGACGATTTCCACTCGCGTCAAGGTTCCTTGAGTTGACGCGAGTGCCCAGAGATTCATGGCCCGGATGCTGGCCTTGCTCAGTTCCCCGCTGGCCTTGAGCTGGCGGAGCAGGCCCTCGAACACGTCATCGGGGGCATCCCCGCCGGTGATCAGTTCCACGCACATGGCGGCCACGTCCTTGGCCGTGCGTCGGCGGGGCACCCTCGTCCAGTTCATGGTTCTGGCCCTGAATCATTGGTGGAAACGTCTGCGCGAAATCCACCCCCAGGCCACAGCAAAACCCGCGGGCAAATCCCCCCAAGAAAACGCCCCGAAAAACCACCAAAAAAAACCAGGCAATCAAAATCGCAAAAAAAAACGCCGCAAAACCTTATAAAAATACGGGATAAGACATTGGAGTTTAGCGAGGAGTCTCCATATTATTACAAATTTTCTTTTGCAGCCAGGTCAATGACAGAACGACGTTACCGAAGCGCCATGACAATCAAAACGGATGCGGACCTTTTTCAACAGGCCGTAATGGAACACGATTTCATGGCGCTGGCAGGTGACGCGCCGCGGGCAATCCGGCAGGCAGAAGCGCACCAGGCACGGCTGGCAGGTGCACGGATTGATCAGCACGGCTTCATAAGTGCCGCAACCGCCTTTGAAGCACTGGGCGAATTCCTGGATGGTCATGGCCCGCACCGGCGTGGGTTGCGGCAGCGGAATCACCCCAGGCTGCGGCACCGGCACCGGCGGCGGTTCCTGGAAAACCACCAGCGGCGGCGCCGGGTTCGGCACGGCCACCTTCACCAGCGGCGCGCGAACCTGAACCCCCGGCGGGCTCGCGTTCACCCGCACGAACGGTGCCCGAACATAGACCTCTGCATGACTCGACACGGCCAGGCCCAGGGCCGTCAGCGAACTCAGGATGAAGGTGCGATTCATGATGTTTACCTCATGGGTTTGGGATTCTCCCCAATCCCTATTATGGGATGCCTTTTCAAAAATGACAACTCGATGTCACATTAAATCGCCGCCCACGACAAGCGCGTGGCGGCTGGCCTCATCCTTGCCCTACGAGTTGGATTACCGTTCCAGGCACGTCAGGTATACGGTGAAGGATTTCAGGGCATCAGTTCCCTTCCGAGCGCAGGATTTTGTCGCGGGCGTCCACGAAGATTCGGGCCAGTTTTTCGCGCTCCTGGGGCGAATCACACCGCGCTTCCTTCTCTACCCAGGCCAGCATCTTTTCCTGTTCGCCGGCCAGACGTTTTCGGGCTTCCGCTCCTCGTGGGTTCGGTTTCCCGGGCACGGTGAGGTAAAAGGGCGAGGTATGGGCGAAAATCCGCTCGTGCGCCGGCCGGTCCGGGAAGGCGGTGGAACCATGGCAAAGGGCGGCGAGCCAACCGCTTTCGCTGCAAGGAAGCTCGCCTTCCAGCGTGGCACAGGGGGGAGATCCCGTGGCCGGCGCGGACGCCACGACCTGGCCGTTGCAGATGATTACCAATTGGTCAAAGGGCAGCCAACTCCGCGCTTCCGCATGAAATTGCCTTCGGGAACCGGGTTCGCAAGGGAGGGTTGAGCCCGGTTCCAGGCCGTTGATGGTAAACCGGATGAGCGGGCCGTTGGTGACAAAAGTTCGCCCCGCCCGGACCGCTTCGATCCAGTGGGCGTAGGTCAATTCTTGTTCGGGAAGAAGGCGGGCATACGTCCGCATGGCCCCCAGCGCTTTGCCGTTGTTGTCCTTGCCGCCGGCGCCTACGGCGGGGACGTGCAAGCCCGCATTCAGCAACGTGTACCACAGGGGAAGGACGTCGAACGGCGAATCCTCGAAGAAGGCGATCTCGAAAGCATCCACTTTGCCCAGGATCAAATCGGCCAGGGGCTCTCCCCACACAAAATCGGCAGTTTGATGGCGGGTGTGCGCCCAGACCACCAGGCCATTTTGCGGTGACATTGATCGCACCAGGCCGCCAGCGACCAGTCGTCGGAGCCCGTGGGCCCGCCGAAGGTCAAAGGAAAAACGAGGCGGTGGCAGTTCAACAATCCCAGGCTGCCGAGCGTGGGGTGCCCATTGAGCGTATTGACCACCACCAGATGCCCCGGGATTTCCAGGGCCGGCCGTTGCCCGCTGAAGGCCAGAATGCCTGGTAAGGCCGGCCTTTTCTGGTGGACGGAATCGCTGATCTGCCACTCCTTGACGAGGAGATTGACCACCGCCAAATCCTCGGCGGCGGCTTCCAGCACGGCGGCGTGCGGACTCAGAAAATGCGCCCGCGTATCTCCCGAGTACCAGCCGTCCTCGCGAAGGTTGATCCAGCGCTTTATGGCAAAACGCAGGGAAAGCTTACCGGGAACGAGCTTGATTTCGGCGTGAATTGGCTCGAATTCTGGCCCCTTATGGATTTCGACATGGAGCGGTCCTGGCGGCAAGGCAATTTCACAGCAACCGTCAATATAGGCATACGCCTTCATGCCCAGAAGAAGGTTGCCGCCCACGTCCTGATTGGGTCCGGTGGCGAACCCCGCGAATCGGCCGAACGGGGCGTAGTAATTGCCGGCGGCATCGGTAATGCGCAGGCGCACCGGCGTGGCCTGGCCGCTGGCGGCATCGCTGACGCGGACGTGAACCGTTGGCGGCAAACTCACTGGTACGAGGCCTGTCTAAGGTGTGTTTCGAGAAATCCTACCATGCAACGGCGCTGCAAAAAAGCCGCTGCTCCGTTCTTGTCCATGTCCTTGGGTCCTTGTCCTTGGTGCCCGTCAGCGTACCAATAAATTAACAACCTGGGTAGACGAGTCGGATTTCAGATTTTTGATTTCAGGTTATGTTTACGTTTAGCGCTCACAAGGATGCTTGCAAGAAGGATATCCCTCTTGCAAACGATCATGCGAGCGCTAAGGCGAGCGGCAGGACATTATATACCCGTAGCCGCAGGCTTTAGCCTGCGACCGACGCAGGCTAAAGCCTGCGGCTACGGGTGATTTCCAATTGCCGCTCGCCTAAACGTAAACAAAATCCGCAATCTAAAATCTACACAGGAAAAACCATGACCACAACCTCCGACGGCCCCTGGCGAATCCTCAGCGGCGTGCAGCCCTCGGGCAAGCTCCATCTGGGCAATTATTTCGGCGCCGTCAAGCAGCACATCGCCCTGCAGACCGAGGGCTTGTGCTTCTATTTCATCGCCAATTACCACGCCATGACATCCATTCAGGACGGCCCGCGCTTGCGCGAGCTGACGCGCGACGTCGCTCTGGATTACCTTTCCCTGGGCCTCGACCCGGCCAAGGCCATGTTCTTTCGCCAATCGGATGTGCCCGAGGTCACCGAGTTGGCCTGGATTCTCGGCACCGTGACCAACATGGGCCTCTTGGAGCGCGCCGTGTCGTACAAGGAAAAAATCGACAAGGGCATCGAAGCCAGCGTCGGCCTGTTCACTTATCCGGTGCTGATGGCCGCCGACATCCTCATCTATCGCTCGCACACCGTGCCGGTCGGCAAGGACCAGGTGCAGCACCTGGAGATGACGCAGGACATGGCCGGCAAGTTCAACCGCGCCTACGGCACCCTCTTCCCCATTCCCAACTACCGCCTCGACAAGGAATCGAAGGTCCCCGGCACCGACGGCCAGAAGATGAGTAAATCCTACGGCAACACCATCGACATCTTCGCCGAAGGCAAGCCGCTGGAAAAAACCGTGATGGGAATCAAGACCGACAGCACCCCCCTGGGCCAGCCGCTCGACCCGGACAAGTGCAACGTGTTCGCTCTGTACAGCCTGTTCGCCACCGACGAGGAAAAGGCCGCCCTGGCCGCCGACTACCGCGGCGGCAAGATCGGCTACGGCCAGGCCAAGAAGATGCTGGTGGCCAAGATCAACGGCTACTTCGCCCCGTTCCGCGACAAACGCCAGGAGCTGGCCGGCCGGCCGGATTACGTCGAGGACGTGCTGCGCGAGGGAGCCAAGAAGGCGCGGGCCGAGGCCCAGCAGACGATGGTGCTGGTGCGCGCGGCGGTGGGGATGTAAGGGTAGGCATCTTGTTTGTTGGTAGAGCAAATGAACACCTGCGCATTTTCCAGGAAACTCGCTTGGAGTTCAGCTGCTGGCGGGCCAACCGTGGTGACCGCACCCAGAGCAAGGCGCGAGGTTCAAACGTCGTCCGGAGCCGAGACCAGTAAATTCCGGCATTGAACCGCAGTCGAGTATCAGCTGTACAAAAATACTACCAACTTTTCAGCTGCCTACCCGGGATGTAACTGAGATGACCGAAATTCGAATTCTCAACCCGCAATTTCAATCTTTACAAACGGTCCAACAAGCTTTTTAACCTCTCCATCGGCAGGCCGATGACGTTGCTCATGCTGCCTTCGACCAGTTGCACGTATGGATCGTCCTTCTCCTGAATCGCGTAGGCTCCGGAACAGCCTTGCCATTGGCGGGTGGCGAGGTAGGCGTCGAGTTCCGCCTCGCTGAGGCGTTTGAAACGGACGCGGCTGACTTCTTGCCAGGCCAGTTGCAGGTCGTCGGGGCGGCGCCAGAGGAGCACGCCGGTCCATAGCTCGTGCACCGTGCCGCCGAGGGTGGTGAGGATGCGGCGGGCGTCGGCGGCGTCGGCGG
>CAZFGM010000425.1:0-6600 GCA_964518515.1 uncultured Alcaligenaceae bacterium
GCTCGCCGGTTTCAAATGATTCCAGCTTTTGTTGGGGTGAAGGGTGAAGTCCAGCTGATGGACACCCGTTTTGACAGGGAAGAGGATTATCTTCTTTTTGATACACCCCCTATGCAGGCGTTTGCGGAGCCTTGGTCCACCGGGGGTTTACCGGTGCCGCTGATCCGCCAGCAGACGATGGCGAACGCCGGCACCAGGAAGGGACGGACGAGGAAGGTATCCACCAGGACGCCGAAAGCCAGGGCGAAGCCGATCTGCATGAGCGAGCCGATGCCGGCCAGCATCAAGGTGGCGAAGGTGCCCGCCATGATCAGGCCGCACGAAGTGATGGCGCCGCCGGTGCGGGCCAGCGCCCGCCGCATTCCTTCAATGGACCCATAGCGCTTCTTCTCCTGCATCGCCCGGTTGACCAAAAGGATGTTGTAATCCTCGCCGACGGCCACCAGGATGGTGAACAAAAAGAAGGGCACGCGCCATTCCAGGTACGGCAGTGGCTGGCCGGTCCACAACGTGCCCGCCAGCACCGTGGCCCCCAGGGCGGCAAAGTAACTGAACAGCACTGTCACCAGCAGGTAGCACGACAGCCACCACTTGCGCACCAGGGCCAAAAGGATCAGGAAAATGGCCGCCAGCACCAGGCCATTGACCCGGTGGCGGTCGCTTTCGGTCAGCTCGGCGAGGTCCACGGAATTGGCGGTCACGCCGTAGTATTCCGCTTGCACCGGCCCCGGCACCAAGGGAGAGCGCGTCAATTCGTCGTGCACCCAGGTTTGTATCAGCAGCAGCGTGGCCGCGCTGCTGGCCCCAAAGGGATCGGTTTTCAAGATCACGTCCATGTGCGTGACGTATTTCTGGGCCGAGGGGGTCCCTTCCTCATTGGCGTCGCCCGGGATCACGGCCAGATAGTGCGGCTTGGCCCGCTTGACCATTTCCTCTTTGAGGCGGTGCACCGTGGGATGAATTACCGTCAGCAGCCGGTTCCACCAGTCCGTGGCGTCCGGATCGGGCGTCAGGTCCGGCAAGTTCACGCCCAGCGGCTGAGTCATGCTCCGCACCTCGGCGACGTTGTCCAGCCGGACAAATCCGCGGCTGAGGTGGTCGATTTGCAGCCGGCCTTCCCGGCTGTCCCACGGATGATCGGCGACAAGCAAGACCGAGACCGGGCCCACTTCGCCGGCGGTGAAATGGCGCTGGATGGCCGCCAGCCCGCGCAGGCTTTGGGCGGCCGGCGGCATCTCCCCCGTGGCCCGGTAGTCGGCCGGCGTGCGTATGCCGAGAACCACCAAGGGCAAGAGCACCAGCACCGACACCGACCAGACCAGGACCGGATGCCGGGCCACATAATGGCTGATGCCATCCCAGCAGCCGGGCCGTTGACATTTCAGATGGCGCAATAGCCGCAACCGCGGGGGCGACGGCGCCGGCCGCGGCCAGAACACGAAACGGCCCAAAATCTGCAACAACGCCGGCGTCAACGTCAGCGATGCCACCAGCGCCACCCCCAGGCTCATGGCGATGGCCGGACCCGCATAGCGCACCTTGGCGAACTCGGCCAGGGACATCAGCCCCAGCCCGATCATCACCGTGCCGGCGCTGGCCGCCAGTGCTTCGCCGACGCCGCCCACCGCCCCGGCGATCGCCCCCGGCTTCTCCTGGCCCGCCTCCAACTCTTCCCGGTACCGGCTGATCAAAAACAGGCAGTAGTCCGTGCCGGCGCCGTACAGAATCACCACCGCGAAAATCTTGCTGATGTTGACCAGGTGCACTCCCGGCAACAGCGTCATGAGCGCCAACAAGTTCAACGCCACCCACACCGACAGGGCGATGGTGCACAACGGCACCAGGGCCAACAGCGGCGCCCGATAAACCAGCAGCAGCACGATGATCACCAGGATGATCGTGGCCAGGGTCGTGTCTTCGAGGCTGTCGCCGCACGCCCTGGTCAGGTCGCGGCCCACGCCGGCCGTGCCGGTCACATACATCGTGGGCGCGTCCGGCCCCGCCTCTTGCACGATCCCTTTGAGGACGGCTTCCGTCTTGTCCACGGCCGACTGCGTATGGTTCGCCAGAAACGGCGTGTCCAGGGCCACCTTGATCAGCGTGCACTGCTGGTCGCCGCTGGTGAAGCGCATACCGATGAGCGGGTCCTGGTAGGAATCGATCTTGCCTAGCTTCAATTCCGCGTCGTCCCGCCGCAATTTTCGCAGCGCCGCGATTAACCGGTCCACCAGGGCCAAGTCGCTGGAAGTGAGCGGACCCTCCTCACGCTCGATCACCAAAATCAGGTTGCTGGCAAACACCTCGTGGGGGAACGCCTTCTCCAGGATTTGGTAGGCGCGCATGCTGGTGAAGCGGTCGGGCACGAAGCGGACGTCATCGTCCTGGACGCGGGTATCCCAATGGGGCGCGACCAGGGCCAGCCCGGTCCCGGCCGCCAGCCACAGCAGGCAGATCAGCCAGGGATGCGAAACCGTGATCCGGCCGAGGCGGTGAAACATGCCGGCAAACCTCCGAACCCCCCTGCCTAGCCCGGATTTTTCACCACAGAGACACAGAGACCACAGAGAAAATCAATCAAGGAAAGAGGTTGCCTAACGGAATAGCCATCTCAACAGGGTGTAATTCACCTATTGCTGTTTTCTGCTCTGTGATTTCTGGGTCTCTGGGGTTCCCTTGGGATGAATAATCCGGGCTAGTTGACCCTGGGTTACCTGCGCACGGGAAAACGGACTTTGGAAAAGATGCTGGTATCATCGGGTAAGTATGCTGTGGACTGTAGGGAAAGTGCCGGAAAAGCCGAACATGCCGGTATTGGGGCAAGGGAGGAAATGCAGGCAAAATACCTGCGGGATTGGAAAAAGAGGGCGGCCGCTCCGAACAAGCGACCGCCCGCCTCTCTTCCCTTTCCTCTAGCCCGGTTCCGGAATCTTGATTTTCATTTCGAGGAACGCGGGTTCGCCGGCTGCCGGGGTGCCGGTCACGCGGATGGTTTGCTCGCCCACCGGGGCCTTGGCATCCACACTGATGCGCAAATTGACCTGGCCTTTATCGGCGGGGCCGACTTCCGCGGGATCCACCGCGGCCTTGATCCCCTTGGGGGCGTCCGCCTTGAACTTGACTGCCTGCTTGAAATCCGCTCCCCGATTCAGGGTGATGGTCATGGTATAGGTGTCCCCCTGCCTGATTGTGGGCGTCAGCACCAGCAAGGGTCCTTTGAGGGTGAAGGCGTCTTCCAGCTTGTTGACCTTGACTTTCACCTCCAGGGAAGTCTGCTTCCCGGTTTCCGGTATCCCGGTCACCCGAACAGTATTCTCCCCGGGGGCCGCTTGTTTTTGGGCGGTGATTTTAAGGTGGATTTCGTTTTTCTCGTTTGGCTTGACCGCGGCCGGATGGAGTTCGGTTTCAATACCGTTGGGTCCCTCCGCCTTCAAATTGACGGTCTGCTTGAATTCTTTGCCGCGATCGATTTTGATGGTGATGGTTTGCGTGTCTCCGGGCTTGAGCGAGGCGGCCCGGGTCGGGCCTTGCAAAATGAATTGGTTTTGCGTTCCTGGTTCGCCGCCCGGATCGCTCTTGTTACTGCAACCCACGGCGACAAACAGCAGCGCGCCAATAATGCCAACGTGCCTCATGATCGCACTCCTTCCGTTCGAAAAAGAAACAGGGTTTCTCACAACAAAAGAGCAAGATTAATGCCAAGAATTGTTTTTTCCCAAACAACATGGCGGAGTTCATGAATCGCGGACAGGCCGCGACAGGAGAATCTTGCCTTGAAAGAGAATTTATTTCCGAAGGGCAAAATTTTGCTCAAAGGTGAGCAATTAGGTGCGCGCCATTTCCACTGGCATACAAATTGCAGCAATCAACCAAAGATGATCGATCACCACGTAATGAAATAATCCGCGCACTGTCGCCCAGTGTTTTTTCCTTTGGCTGCTCCAAGAAAGGAAGGCCTTCCATGTCGTTAATTCAGGGCGGACCACCGGAATGGATTTGGGAAAGGCCTCCGGACACCCTTAAATGGGAAGTGCTTCCCAAGAAAAGCTTTGATGGAAAAACTATCTACGAATTGCGGGTTAATTGCGGACTGGAAGTAATGCGCTTGCAGTTTTTCACCCCTGAGGAAATCAAGAAATTGGCCGAGCTGCTGGCCGGCTTGGCTGAATATTCTTTGAGCGGCTGAACGGCAAGCGGACCCCAGGCGCTCCTTTTTTCAAGGCGGTCAAGGTAGTCAACAAAGCCATCATCTCGTTACCGTTGGTCGTGACAGGCTCCTGAAGGGTCTGCATGGTTACCTCATTGGGAAATGCTATAATAAGGCCATGGACCCCTCTCCATGTTGCCGATGTGAGTGCCGGTTTGCAACCCAAAGATGCTGCTAAAATTAGCCGTTTTACGAAGTCGAGGCGGATAGGACTTCCGTTGAGGAGGCCGCGGTTAATACCTCTTGTTTGCGCTGCAACAACTCTTCCCGGTATATTTCCACACCGGAAGGGGCGGTGATGCCCAGGCTCACCTTGTTCCCCTTGGTCCGCAGGACCGTGATGGTCATCCCACACCCCGGCACCACGATCCTTTCCCCAAGTTTTCTAAGGAGGACTAACATGGCAAGAACTCCTTCCTTTAAAAAAACGATGCACGATTGGCAACCTCCCTGAGGGAATCCAGGTTGTCCCCCCAGGGGGCTTTCGCTCCCCGCTCGCCAAATCCTCCCTGAAAACCGAGGGCTTCTCCAAGGGAGAAGCCCTCGGGATCTTAATTCGACAAAGCTATTTCGGGCGAAGAAAAGGCAAACGACACGCGGGATTCTTCGCCCGCGCGGACCGTGACCCGCCGCGTCAAGGCGACGGTTCGGCCACCGCGCTTGATTTCCGCCCGCATCAGGTAGAAGTAATCCCGGCCGGGTTCCAGAGGCGGTGTTTGGAACCTTCGCTCCCCGGCGGTAATGGTGGTGACTTGATCGCTCACCAGCAACCGGCTCTCGGCGGGCAAGGTGACCAGCACCAGGGCCGGCGTCCGGGTTTGGACCTGGTCTTCGGTCTTTTTTTTAGGAGGCGGTATTTTTTCTTTGGGCCGTTGCGGCATTAATATCACCCCCCGGCAACATCCGTAACACCCGTGGCACCGGTAATAGCCGTGACAACCCTGACAGCCGTAGCAACCCCAACAATAGGAGCAACCGTGGCACCGGTGACAGCGGCGGCGATGGAAATCGGGGATTTCCGCACCCCCGCTGACCGCCATCATCAAGACGACACTGTACATGGTTGGATCCTCCAAAGTGTAGAAGCTTGTTGTTGTCACCTTGTGCCGAGCTTCGTTCCGCAAAATGCGAGCCGCTTCTCCTGGGTGTTCCTTCTCCGTTGATACTTGCATCCCAAGTGGAAAGCAAGCCTCCGGAATGAGGCTTGAACCTGGGGGTGAAACGCGGGTGATCTTCCGGAAACGGGGTCAAAAAGGCGCGGGAGATCAGCCTCCTGGGAGGGAGGGTTCAGCAAGGGTGTCCAACTTGGCCCAGGGCTGATCCCCGCACGCCTAGTCAAGCAGTAACCGGCTGGCCCTGGTGCTGCACCACCCGAGCCTCCGGTTCTTCCAAAGAAAGGTTTTGCTCCTGACTGTCATCAATCACGATGGTGGTAATAATCCGGCCGTGACGGCGCGTGATCTCGTGGAGGCATTTCTGGATAGTCTTCATGACTTCCTCTCCATCCCCTTCCAGAATGGTTGCCATCGGGCCTAGTTGAAAATCCAGGCCCGTCGTTTCCAGGATTTCAATCAATTTGGCCCTCTCCTTGCTCATCTGCGTCCGCTCCATGGGATAAATCCGGAATTCCGCGAACATAATGACGCTCCTTTACCAGCAAAAAAGCACATTGGGGATTGGACCATGCATGACTTCACCGGGTATTCAACAGCCTCAACTCTCTCCAGCCCCTTCTAATCCCGGCCACGTCCTTGTCCTTGAGTTACTCTTCCATGCGAAGGATCAGCCCTATTCTAAAGGCACGGGAGGCCGGGAATACGATTCTTGGGGGAAGAGGAACGATCAGACGTGAACCGCTCCGACGGGGAAAACTTCCCGTTGAGTAATTTTTTTTTTTTTGGGAAGAGGAACGATCAGACATGAACCGTTCCGGACGTGAAGCTTCCCTATTAGCAAGTAAAGAAGAGTATCCTATAAAAGTCGGCAAAGTCAATAGGAAATCCATTTTTTTTAGATTTCAGATTTGTTTACGTTTTGCGCCCGCACGATCCTTGCAAGAAGGAATCGTGCTTGCAAAGATTGGGCGTGCGTTTAACGAAAAAAAATCTGGAATCTACAATCTGAAATAATAACCATCCGTGTCCAAATTCTTCGCCACCTGTGCCCGCGGCCTGGAGCCGGTTCTGGCGGGCGAGCTGCGCGCCCTGGGGGCCGGCGGAGTCGCTCCCGGCCGCGGCGGCGTGCATTTCACCGGCGCTCAAGCCGCCCTGTACCAGGCCAACCTCTGGCTGCGCACCGCCATTCGCGTCCTCAAGCCCATCACCGAATTCTCCGTCACCTCGACCGAGGAACTGTACGACGCCGTTCGCGCCATCGACTGGTCCAACTACCTCACC
>CAZFGM010000426.1:0-6593 GCA_964518515.1 uncultured Alcaligenaceae bacterium
GGATCTGGTACGACCGGAGGTGGAAGTTTAATTCGGGAGGGATGGTTGTCATGAACCACAGAGACACAGAGACACAGAGAAATATTGCCAATTGCCAATTACCAATTGCCAATTGCCAATTGGAAAATCAATTGGCAATTGGCAATTGGCAATTGGCAATTGGCAATGGATTTTTTGCCCTGGTTTTGGTCTTCGTCGGCGTCCGTGGCTTGTCCGCCCAGGAGGACAAGAAGCCGCCGCCGCCCGCGGATTACAAGCGGCTGTTGCTGCAGGCCGAGGACGAGTATCGCCGCTTCTTCAACCGGCCGAAGAC
The DNA here is from genome assembly GCA_964518515.1 of uncultured Alcaligenaceae bacterium. Lineage (GTDB taxonomy): Bacteria > Planctomycetota > Planctomycetia > Gemmatales > Gemmataceae > CAZFGM01. Next base: position 314 of record CAZFGM010000426.1, read on the forward strand.
CATCCCCCAATTCTGGGCGGCCATGAAATTCGAGATGGATACCGGCAAGTTCGACCTGGCCGCCCTGCACCTCAAGCTGATGCTGGACGAAATCGGCAAAGAATTCGACCCGGACCAAAAGAAGTTCGACGAAAAAATAAAGAAGAAAAACAACGAAGCCTTGGCCAAGATCGAAGAGGCCCACGGTCTGTTCTCGTTTCTCCGCCTGCAAACCGTGCCCCTGTGGTCCAAGAACGCCGCCATCGAGCGCGATGCCAAAGCTAACGTCCAGGTTCTGATCGACCGGGTTACGCAAGCCCTGGATGATTACCTGGGAGATCCCGAGCGCATCCACAAGTTCATCAAGAACCTCGACGCCCGCACGGTCGAGGAGCGGACGTTCGCCTTCGCCAAGCTGCAGCGTGCCAAGGAGCGGGCGGTGCCGTACCTGGTGCAGGCGCTGCGGACCAACAAGGTGGGCTCGACCCAGCATGCACGCGTGCGCGAGGCGATGGTGGCCCTCGATCGCGAGATCGTGCCGCCGCTTTTGGAAGTCTTCAAAGCCCGCACCGAGCAGGATTTCGCCAGCGTGGACCTGCGCGTCACGCTCTTGGACATCATGCAGCGCCGCGGCGACAAGCGCGCCATTCCCTACCTGTGGCATATGTCCGGCTCGCCGCGCTATCCGGCCGCGGTGCAGGCCAAGGCCGAGATCACGCTGGCCTACCTCTTGGAAACGTCGCCGGAAAAACTGCCCCCGGCCAAGCAGGCCCTGGTCGAGCTGGCCGAGCGCTTCTACCAGCACAAGGTCAAGTTCGTCGATCCCAAGCACATTCGCATCTGGCCGTGGGACGGCCAGGCCCTGGCCACGAAACCGGTCGTCATCACTACCAGCCAGGCCGAGGAATACTTCGGCCTGCGTTACGCCACCGAGGCTCTCGATTTGGACAAGGCCTACCAACCGGCCCAGGTGGTTTTCTTGAACCTGACCCTGGAGCGTACTCTCGAGCCGAAATTGACCGAGCTGCTGTTCGAGCCGCTGCCGCCGAACCTGCATCGCCTGTTGGCTACCATCGACGCCGACCTTTTAATCGCCGTGCTCGAACGGGCTCTGACCGACGGCAAGGTGCCGATCATCCTGGCCACGGTGCAGGCGCTGGGTGAGCGCGGCGAGGTGCGGGCCGCCCGGCATCCCGGCGATGGTCCGCCGCGCGGCGTCTTGCGCGCCTTGTATTATCCGGACCGGCGGGTGCAGTTTGCCGCCCTCAAGGCCATGCTGCGGATGCCGGCCAATCCGCTGCCCATCGCCGCGGCCCGCCTGGTCGATGTGCTGCGCCGCTTCACCGCCGCCGAGGCCACCCCGGAAGCAATGCCCAAGGCCCTCCTGGCCTATGCGCCGCTGGATAAGGTGAACCTTTTTCGCAAGGCCTTGCAAGAAGCGAAATTCGACGCCAAAAGCGCGGCCAATATCAAGGAGGGGATGAATCTCCTGCAACAATCGGCCGATTTCGACCTCATCGTGCTCCATCACCAGGCGGGGGAAAATAATTTGCGGCACGCCCTGGCTCAGCTCCGCGGCGATTGGGACCACGGCTTGCTGCCGATCCTGTTAATCGCAGGCAAAAACAACCTGGAAGATTTGAACCGCCTGGCTGAACGCCATCGCCACGTCGCCGTGCTGACGGAAATCCAGGCCACCATGCCCGAGCGGATCAAGGAGGCCGCCGACAACCTGACCAAGGCGGCGCTCGGGGCGGCCTTGACCGCCAAGGAGCGCCAGGAATTCAAGGGGGTATCCCTGGATGTGCTCTGGCGCATGGCCCGGAACGAAATCCCCGGCTACGACATCCGTCCCGCGCTGCCGGCCGTGGACGCGGCCCTGCGCCACGATGATCTGGCGGTGCAGGCCCTGGAAATCTACGGCCGGCTGCCCGGCGTGGACCTCCAGCAGCGCCTGGCCGCCGTCGTCCTCGACCCGCTGCTGCGCGGCAAGCTGCGCGTGACCGCCGCCAAGGAGCTCAATCGCCACCTGCAGAAATACGGCCTGTTGTTGACACGCGATCAGATAGGGCAAATCAAGACCGCCCAGGCCAACGCCAAGGAAGACCCGGAGGTGCGCGCCCAGCTGGCGGTGACCGTCGGCAGTTTCCGCCCCAGCGGCGTGTTAACCGGCAGCCGCCTCTTGCAGTACGAAGGGGATCAGCCGCCGGAGAAAAAAGGCAACGGCAAAGAAAAAGAGAAAGAGAAAGGGAAGGAGAAATAATCTTGCCAAGCCGCGGGGCGAGTCTTCGAGCCCCGCGGGTGCGGGGAAAGGACAAGCGGGGCCGCTTGTCCTACCGATGTTTTTTCAAGCGCTGGCGTACCAGGGCCAGGATTTCCGCGTGATCGAAGGCCAGGGGCGGGGGCCGGTGCAAGAAATGCCAACCGACCGCGGCGGCATCGTCAGCGGCGCGTGGCTGAAGGTGCTCGGGTTGGACGCGGGCCAGGTAGACGACGCTGATCACGCGGCCGCGCGGGTCGCGGCCGGGATCGCCCAAGGTGGCCAGCTGCTCGATCCGGCCGGCGGCGACGCCGGTTTCCTCGAACAATTCGCGCCGCGCCGCCGCCTCCAGGGTTTCGTCCATGTCCACAAAGCCGCCGGGCAAAGCCCACCGGCCCGCGAACGGCGCGTGCTTGCGGCGAATCAGCAGCACGCGCGGTTTGGCCTCGCGCGTCACAATCGCCACATCCACCGTCACCGCCGGTCGCGGATGGTCGTAGGTGTATTTTTTTTTCGCCATAAACGTCGCCGCTTTTGGATTTGGAGTGGGGGACTGGTGGCCGCTTTGGGTTCTCCAACAACCCACAAATGGGCGACGCCCTGAGGTTGCTCCGAAAATCCGAAAGCGTTGACCAGTCACCGCCCTCCACAATCCGAAATCGAAATCCATTTTTTCTTTTTCGAATTAAGAGGCGCAGGCCGCCCTTAACGATGCTTTCCGAGATACGAAAAAGGGGAGGAATGAATACGCGCCCCGGTCGATAGCATCCGCTTTCCGCGGCCAAACGGTTTTTCAATGTCTTTGAGGCTCTTTCAAAAGACGGATAACCTGATCATGATCGCCAGTTATCATGGCTTCAATTATTTGCAATCGTCTCTTCATGCTCTTGGCATAGGAGCGCAGGGTATCCGCTTTTGCCGGTTGGCTCTGCGCAAGTTGCTTTGCCAGCGATTCGGTTAGATCGACCGACCTGCTTTCGCAGTGTGCAAATCGGTCGATGATCTCGCGCCTTTCCTTTTCACCATTTCGATTCCAAAGGCAGAATATTACAAGGAAAGCTCGCCGACTATCGAGACAAGTTAACTCGCAAAGATCCACTTTACGGGGAATGGAGGCATCCTTTGTCTTCATTGTTCGCTCAAACAAATCTAAAGTGCTGCAAAATGCACTGACGGCCACCAACATGCCGCCGTCCTTTTTTTGCGAGAATCTTGGAAAACTCAGAGCTGGCGTGTCAAAATCCTCGTATAGTTGGTAAGTCCGATTTGCGGCCAATTTTATTGCTTTGGCGGGATCCGGTTCGGATTTAAGGTCATTTGCAATTTCGATTAGTTTCCTTCTCAGAGCGGCAGGTTTACCGATATTCAAAAAGCTCAGCACGTCGTGGCTATCCAGCGTGCGAATATAAAGGCCCAACATCTCCACATGCTCGCGCCGGGCCCGCTCCAAACCGGAATCGGTATCGGAAGCCTCCGCAGCTGCTTCCGCGGAGAAAGGTAACAATGATCCTTCGGCAATTTCAGAGATGGCCTCTCGACCACATAGATACAGCCAAGTTGGCAACACTACCAAAAGGGACACCGCAAGGGCCCATCGCCCATGGGCGGACAAGCAATTTCTGAGCCATGAGCCGAAGCGAGTTCGCCGCTGCTCTTTTTCCAGAAATTGCTGGACTTTGGTAAAATATTTTTCCGGGATAGGGACGAGCCGCTCAGTTCCCTTACCATTATCTAGTGGCTCACTTGGCGGTGTCATACGTGCTCCGAGGATTGAGGCCGCTTTTAACTTATCAAAACCACCCAAAAAACTTAACAATACAATATAGGGCCCAAACAGCCGCTAGGGCAAACACAATAGGTTTGAAGTACCTCACAATCCATTCCCGAATATTCTCAATCACGACGGCCGTCAGCAAAAAAACGATGAACAACAATATGACGGCAACGACAACCAACAACAAATTCAGGAACCCGACAAATGCCACGAAAACCGTGATAATTGTGAGAAGAGCAATTAGGTAGCCCAACCATAACTGCCTTTTCATTTTGGGTCCTACGGCTCGAGCGTGAGATCACGGAGGTGGGGGGTGGATGTTTCAGAATCTTCTCGGGCATTGAACCCTCCCTGGAAAGTGCTCCAGAAATCCTCCAAGATTGAACTATGGGAAGATTCATAGAGGGCCTCCCATCAATTGTCAAGAAAAAAAGGACCAATCGTCCATTGAACCATTGAACAGGGATTTCGCAATGCGTTGCCTCTTTTTGGGGCTTCCCAAACAACATGGGCTCGGTCTTCACGACACGCTCACCGCCTCGGTCTGCGGATTCATGCGCATCTGCTCGCGCAACAGGGCGCGGTTGATCACCTGGAGGAACGCCAGGGCGCTGGCCTCGATGATGTCGGTGCTGACGGCGCGGCCGCGAAGGATGCGGCCGTTGTGCTCGGCCTCGATGTGGGCTTCGCCCTGGGCGTCCTCGCCGACCGTCACACTATGGACGTGGTATTCGCGCAGCTTGACCTCGACGCCGGTGATGCGCTCGATGGTCTTGAAGACGGCATCGACCGGACCGTCGCCGACGTTGGCATCGCGGTAGATGGTGCCGTCGTGGTGCCACAGGGCAACGGCGGCGCTGGGCACGGTGCCCGAGCCGGCGTTGCAGGTGACCGCTTCCAAGGTCCAGATGGCCGGGCCGGTGTTGATCTGGGCCTCGGCCAGGGCCTCGATGTCGGCGTCGTAGACTTCCTTCTTGCGGTCGGCCAGGGCCTTGAAGCCCTCGAAGACCTTTTGCAACTGGGCGTCGCTCAGGTGAAAGCCCAGGTCGCGGATGCGCTGGCGGAGGGCGTGGCGGCCGGAGTGCTTTCCCAGCACCAACTCGGTGCGCTGCCAGCCGACGTCCTCGGGCCGCATGATTTCGTAGGTGCGGCGTTCTTTCAACATGCCGTCCTGGTGAATGCCGGCTTCGTGGGCAAAAGCATTCTGGCCGACGATGGCCTTGTTGCGCTGCACGTGCATGCCGGTAATGCGCGACACGAGTCGGCTGGTCGGGGCCAGGCGGCGCGTCTGGATGCCGCTGTCGAGCTGGAAATAGTCGCCGCGCGTCTTGACCGCCATGACGATTTCCTCGAGGGCGCAGTTGCCGGCCCGCTCGCCGATGCCGTTGATGGTGCACTCGACCTGGCGAGCGCCTTCCATCAGGGCGGCCAGCGAGTTGGCCACCGCCAAGCCCAGGTCGTTGTGGCAATGCACGCTGAGGACGATTTTTTCGATGTCCTTGACGTTTTGTTTCAAGAAGCGGATGGCGGCGGCGTACTGCTCGGGCACGGCGTAACCGACGGTGTCGGGGATATTGATGGTGGTGGCGCCGGCGGCGGCGGTTTTTTCCACGACCTCGGCCAGAAAGTCCAGCTCGGTGCGGGCGGCGTCCTCGGGGGAAAACTCCACGTCCTGGCAATAGCCCTTGGCCCGCTCGACGCCTGCGACGGCGCGGCGGACGATTTCCTCCTTGGCCATGTGCAGCTTGAACTCGCGATGGATGGCGCTGGTGGCCAGGAAAACGTGGATGCGCGGCCGCGGGGCCTCGGCCAGGGCCTGCCAGGCCCGGTCGATGTCGTCGGCATTGCAGCGGGCCAGGCCGCAGATAATCGGCCCCTGGACCTGGCGGGCGATGCCCTGCACCGCCTCGAAATCGCCGGGCGAGGCGATGGGAAAGCCCGCCTCGATCACATCCACTCCCAGATCCCTCAGAGCCAGGGCGATTTCCAGCTTCTCCGCCAGGTTCATGCTGGCCCCGGGCGATTGCTCGCCGTCGCGGAGCGTGGTATCGAAAATGATTAAACGATTATCGGCCATGATCGCATTCACCTCACGCGCTTTGGGTTCCGCCTCGGAAAAAGCAAGCGAGCGCGAAACGCCAAGCAAAAGAAAAAACCCTGGAACCGGCAGGTCCCAGGGTCGTTTGTCACCATACTTGGTCAGGTGCGGATGTCAGAGTACCCAGGACCTATCCCCCGGCAGGGGGAGAAGCAAGTCCAGAAGGAGT
>CAZFGM010000427.1:0-6593 GCA_964518515.1 uncultured Alcaligenaceae bacterium
TGTTAGTATCTACCAGGTGGCCATTCACGTTGAAGGCGGCGAAGTTCGCTTCCAGCCAGGGGACGGTCTGGCGGAGTTGTTGCAGCGCTGGCCCGAACTTCAGAGGAGGATCGAGTTGCTATGACTCCTCAAAAGCAGATTGAACAACTGGCGCGCAGCAAGCTGCTGGGCAACCGGGTTGACCCGGTTGGCTTCGTAGATGAAATACTTGCCCTGGCGAGCCGCGAAGGCGGTATCCGTTGCACGTTTGCCGCCAACGACGCCCTACGTTTTACGATTTCCAAAGAGGCGGACTTTGAGGTGCCGGTGGATCGTGCACGTGGGAAGCTGCGCATGATGTGCGCGCGCCTGGCCAAGCTGTGTCAGGAAAACGGCCAGGAGTTCCTTCCCTATGGCGGCGAAGGAATTATCGAGAAAGCGACCCCGCCGCCGGGCTCTGTCTCGGCTGCTAGCACGGGTGACGGAGAGGTTCGTGCCGGGCCGCGCATTTCCGTCGGCGTTGGAGACGTTCTTGTGGCAAAGGTCGCGCCGCGACGGGACCGTTGGAAAGTCTGTTTCAAAAACACAATGAGCGAACACGAGTTTACCATCATCCCCAACTGAGGCTTTCCGTGGCCGTCAATGAAGAGGTTCGCAGGATTTTCGCTTTTCGTAACGTGGTGGAGAGGCGGATTCGTAAAACATGAGTCCAGATTCCTCAAGTGCTGAGCCAACTGTCAGGCTTAATCATGGGACTACCAAAAAGCGCGCGGAAGCGATTTTGAAAGATGGACCGGATCCGACCTTTATAGAACCCGGAGGCCAATTTTCCGAACCGGCCTTTTACATGGGGCGGCCAGAAGGCCCCTTCTCGGAGGGAAGCCCGGAGACATGCGCCAGGAAGAAGGCGGCGCTTTTTGGCGAAGGTGGTCCTGCTATACTGGAAGTGGATGTGCCTGCTTCGCTCATTGGGTCATCCACGAAATGGGAAGCGGATAAGGCGATGGACCTGGTGGCCGAGGTGGTTTTCGGGCCGGGTTATGGTTTGGAGAAGCTTCGGGAAGCTTGGCCGTCCTTGAACAAGAGGATTTTCCTCCTGTCTGGGTAATACTCGGGTATGAGCAGAAGGCACGTGTCATGAGCGTACAACCAGACGGTGTTTACTCTCTCGACGCTGAACAGCGCCTCCGCAATCTGGTTGCCAGCCGACTCCCTGTCGGCAGAAATATCGATGTCGTCGCTTTCGTGGATGACCTGCTTCGTTTGGTTTCGGAACTGGGAAACCTCAATTGTACATGGCACAACGAAAGGCTTTGTTTCAAAACTCGTGGAACTTCGATTTGTGAACTGAATCTGGACCGAGGTAGGACCTTGCTGCGTGTGTCTTGCGCAAGGCTCAGTGTTATTTGTGCGGAGCGAACGGGGGGCGACGTGTCCCTGTATGGTGATGAAACCGAATTTGACTGGGACGTTGACCATCAAAGAGTTCACTTTTCCGTTCGTTTCACAAACACTCCGGATCATCAAGAATTCGACATTCAGGCATTCCGACCAGTGTGAGGTTTCTCCCATGGCCAAGGTAACCGACGAAGATCCCCGCCGTTTTCTGCATCCCGAGACGATTGCCCGCATCTCGCGGCTGGACCTGCGCGCCCGGCAGGTGGTCGAGGGCTTCATTTCCGGCATGCACCGCAGCCCGTTCTTCGGCCATTCGGTCGAGTTCATCCAGCACCGCGACTACACCGCCGGCGACGATATCCGCCACCTCGACTGGAAGGTCTGGTCCAAGACCGACAAATACTACATCAAGCAGTACGAGGAAGAGACCAACCTGCGCTGCACCCTGGTGGTGGACGTGTCCAACTCGATGCACTACGGCCGGGGCCCGCTCAACAAGTACAACTATGGCTGCACCATCGCCGCCTGTTTGGGCTACATGCTGCTCAGGCAGCAGGACGCGTGCGGCTGCATCACCTTCGACGAGGACGTGCGGCAGATCGTGCCGGCGCGGAGCCAGCACACGCACATCGACGCCCTGGTCAAGGCCATGGACGTCAGCCGGCCGCGCGACAAGACCAACATCGAGGGCATTCTGCGGCGCGTGGCCGAGAGCACGCCGGCCCGCGGCATGATTATTTTGATCAGCGACCTCTTGGTGGACCGCGAGCCGCTCTTCCGCGGCCTGGAAATGCTGCGCCATGCCCGCCACGACATCCTCCTGTTCCACGTCCTGGACGAGGACGAAATGACTTTCCCCTTCGCCGGCACGACGCGCTTCGAGGGCATGGAGGAGCTGGAGCACCTGGTGTGCGATCCGCGGGCTTTGCGCGACGCCTACCTGGAAGTGGTGGAGGAATACAAGGTGGAGGTCCGCCGCGGCTGCGCCAAAAAGGGCATCGATTACATGCTGGTGCACACCAAGGAATACCTGGACGCCGTGTTGTCCAAGTTCCTGCACCACCGCGACGCCATGTTCAAGACGGCGGCAAAATCACATGCGGGGGCGTGAAAAAAAATCCGAAATCCGAATATCGAAATCCGAAACAAATTCGAATATCGAGGAAAAATCCGAAATCCGAAATCCGAAATCCGAAATCCGAAATCCGAAACAAATTCGAATATCGAAAGCCAAAATTCGAAACTGGAAAGGCGCGGTCCGGAAAGATAAGAAACTCAAGAATGGTTGGCGACCATGGACCAACCGCAAAATGAAAAAAAGTATGACCTGGAGGAAAGGACCTTCCTTTTTGCGAACCGTGTTCGCTGTTTTGTCAAAAAATTACCGCGTACCATTTGCAACATTGAGGATGTCAAACAACTGGTTCGAGCCTCAGGGTCTGTGGGTTCGAATTACATTGAAGCCAACGAAGCTTTGGGAAAGAAGGATTTCCTGTTGCACATCCGGATTTCGCGGAAGGAATCCAAGGAAAGCCGGTTTCACCTTAGATTGGTGGATACCGGAAATGATGCGATTCAGGAAAAAGAACGAGATGCTTTGGTTCAGGAAAGTACCGAACTAATGAATATTTTTGGCGCAATCTTGAGAAAGTCTGAATAGCTTCTAGTTTTGAATTTCGGATTTTGAATTTCGAATTTGTTTCGGATTTCGATATTCGGATTTCGGATTTGGGTTTGTCATGCTTGAAACTATTTTCGCGAATCCCGGTTACTTGGTGGCCGGCGGGGCGCTGATCAGCTCGCCCATCATCATTCACCTGATCAACCGCTTTCGCTTCAAGCGCATGCGCTGGGCGGCCATGGAGTTTTTGCTCAAGGCGCAAAAACGCACCCGCCGCCGGCTCATTATCGAGCAGATCATCCTCCTCTTGCTGCGCTGCCTGCTGGTGGCCCTGGTGGTCTGGCTCGTCAGCCAGTTCACCGGCTGGTCGTTGGGCGGCTACGAGAGCAAGGACGGCTTGCACATCGTCATCCTCGACGACACCCTGAGCATGAACGACCAGTGGAAGGAGAAGGGCGAGGGCGAGGAGGAAACGCCGCGCACCGCATTCGACGTGGCCCGCAAAGAAATCATCGTGGACAAGATCGCCAAAAACGTCGGCCAATCCACCACCGCCGACCGCATGGTGATCTTGCAGCTTTCCAGAATCGCCCTGGAAAAAGACGACTACCAGGGCAAGATGTACACCGGGCTGGGGGACAGCGCCCGCCGCAAGGACGTCGAGAGCGACCTGGAAGAGTTGAAGGTCACCAAGCTGAACGTCAGCCCGCTGGTCGGACTCAAGAAGGCCAAGGAGCTGGCCCTGGCCAGTCCGGAAAGCCGGGTGACGGTGCACCTGGTCAGCGATTTTCGCCACAGCGACTGGGGCGTGCCGCACGGCAAGGGCCTGCACGAGATCGTGGCCGAACTGGCCAAGATGGAGATCAAGGGGGTGCGCTTGTGGGACGCGGCCCATCCGTACCGCGGCCAGGGCGGGGTGGTGCCGGCCAACCACGACAACGTCAGCATCATCGATTTCCGCGCCGGCACCCGCGTCGCCGGCAAGGACATGCCGGTCACCTTCGCCGTCACCGTGGCCAATAACGGCACCCGCGAAGCCACCGTCAACGTCGCCGCCCATAACGAGACGGACGGCCAGCCCATGCATGAGGTGGATTTCAATCCCTCCATGCCGATCAAGATCGCCGCCAACAGCACGGCCACCGTGACCTTCGACAAACGCTTCAACCCGGGCCTCAAGGACAACGAATCGTACTTCGCCAACCTGTCGGCCCGGCTGGAAGACCCGGACCGGCGGCCCCTCACCAACGACGGCCTGCCCGACGACAACATCCGTTACACCACCATCGAGGTCCGCAATAAGGTCCCGGTCCTGATCATCGACGGTGAAGGCAAAAACGGGCGCCGAGAAAACGGCGACAGTTTTTTTCTGCACCACGCCATCCTGTCGGTTCCTGGCGCCAGTTATGAAATCTTCTACGGTGATGACCTTATGGCCCAGGGCCCTTCCACCAAGGCCCTGGAACGCGCCGACCTGGCGCGCTTTCCGACCATCTTCCTGCTCAACGTCCCTTTCAATGACTCCAAGGAGACTGCCAAGCAGCTTGCCAACCTGGAGAAGTACGTGGCCGAAGGCGGCGGCGTCGCCTTCTTCCTCGGGCCGCTCGTCAACCCCGAATTCTACAGCAGCCGAAAACCAGAAAAAGACAAGGAGACGGGTAAACAAAAGGTCATCTATAAAGACGACTGGGGGCTCTATAAAGAAGGCAAGGGCATTTTTCCTGTGCCCCTGCGGTCCACGTATTATCCGCCGTCCATCGAAGAGCCGCTGCGGCCGGAAGTGACCGGCCTGCCGCAGCTGTTACTGCGCGACGATACCTTCCCCACCATCGAGAATTATCCCATTTTCGGCAAGGTATTCCGCGAAAACGAGACGCGCAAGTTCCTCAACGACATTCCCATCAAGCGCTATTTCCAGGTGCCGCGTGGGGACTGGAAAAAAGAGCCCGGCAAGGTCGAGGAGCTGGCCACCCTGCCCAACGAACAAGACAGCAAGAATTTCCAGAAGGCCGTGCTGGCCATCCTCGCCAATTTGCAGAACGTCCTCGACAATGCCGAATACCGGGCTTACCGCGACGCCTTCAAGCGCCATCGTAAAGCCATTGAATACCTGGTCAACCCGACTTCGGAATTTAAGGCCTACCGCCTGGCTCATGGCTTCAAGGAAATGCTCAACGACGTGGGCAAGGAAAAGGAACGGGCCCTGTTCCCCAACTTGAAAGAGTTCTGGAACCTGGCCGATCCGCAGATCATCGCCCTCAAGGACCAGATTCGCCAGCTGTATGACGAAGTGCAATATGGCGATCCGTTCGTGGTGACCCGGCAGCACGGCAACGGCCGGACCGTCGCCGTCATGTCCACGGCAGGAAAGGAATGGAACGATTGGGCGGGCGGCTCGGACGGCACCCTTATCTTCCAGCCGTTCATCTGGGAACTGCAAAATTTCCTGTCCAGCCAGTCCGCGGAGGCCAACCGCCTGGTCGGCAGCACCGTGACGATCCTGGTGGACAGCGAGCAGTACGCCCAGAAAAACCGGCAGCTCAAGATGGTCCGCTTCTTCCACAAGCCCAAAGCGGGGGAAAAGGCGGTGCCCGTTCAGGATACCGAGATCTTCGGCAAGAAGATCGACGAAGGCAAGGACAACCTGTTGACCTTTACGTTCGACAAGAATTTCGAGCCGGGGCTGTATGTCGCCCATCTGCATTATGAAGATGCCGACCCGAAGGCGGCGGCGCTGGCGAGCTGGGGCCAGGTCTTCAACGTGGACGCCGAGCACGAAGGCAGGCTGGCCCGCATCGGCTCCGAGGAGGTGGACAAGAACCTGCCCGCCCAGGCCCTCGAAAAAGGCCTGGTCAAGTGGGAAAACCCGCAAAGCACCGCCGAGGAGCTGATCAACAAGCAATCGAATATGTCGAAATGGCCGTGGATATTCCTGTTGTTCTTATTCGTCTTGGTGGCCGAGCAGGCCCTGGCGGTGCACTTGAGCTTCCATCTCAAGGGCGGCGACGCCGAGCTGCACGCGCCGCAGACGGCGCGGGCGCCGGCCCAGGCGGCGTGAGATTTTTCAGCCCGAAGCGCAAGCGAGGGATTATTATTTCAGCCCGAAGCGCAAGCGAGGGATTTTGTTTAAAGGGGCCAACCATGCAGCCCGAAGCACCTAAAGAAGTGGAAGAATTTGTCTGGCAGCGCCTGCTCGAGCCGCTGGCCGACATCACCATCCTCTTGCCGGTCCTGTTCGCCTTCGGCGTGCTGGGACTGATCGTCTGGTTCCGCCGCGAGGACCGCTGGACGTTTCTGATGTACGGCAGCATGGTGGTCGGCGGGGCATCGCTGATTTACGCCGTTTTAGCCCTGCAGTTCATGCCGGGGGATACCTCCAAGCCGGGGGAAGGCGCCTGGTGGGTGATTCTGGCTCCGGTCCTGGGGGTGGCCCTGGCCTACGTGGGCCTGATGTATTACCGCGATTCCCAGTCGGTCAACCCGGCCTGGGCCATCTTGCTGGGGGTATCGCGCTGCCTCGTGTACGCCATCCTCATCTGGCTCTTTCTCTTGCCGGGCCGGCAGTTTTACGAGACCAGCGAGACGCATTCCAAGA
>CAZFGM010000428.1:0-6590 GCA_964518515.1 uncultured Alcaligenaceae bacterium
GGAAGCGCCCGCCACTGCGGAGCAAGTAAGCCAAGGTCTGGCGATCTTTTCGCTAACCGGCAAGACGCGCATGGTCAAGTTGCCCCTCCCCCTTGCGGCCCGCTGCACCAACCTGAAAGAAGGCGATTGGCCCAACGGCACGGTGTGGCAAGCGGAAGAAGTGCTCGAAAATGGCCAATGGAAACGCTACTACGGCTTCGTCGGGCACCATCGCCTGGTCCGCGTTGGCGCCACCGACATCGAGTTTCCCCCGGGGGACGGCAAATGGCTGCACCTGGGCAAGGGCTTGAAAGCCCGACTCGAGGGGCCTACCGCCGCCGACTTGGATGCGGAGGGAAGTCCTCGTTTTGCCTGGGACGCCGAGGTAAAAATCTCTCTGTTTCTGCGAAATCCGTTGGGGGTGGATTCCATCGTCTCCTTGGATACGCCACCCCGGTTGCGCTTGTGGTATTCGCCGGAAGCAATTTCCCGCAAAGGAATGCTGGTTGCCGAGGCGCGGGAAGACCGCGACTGGATCGAAGTGAAGGCGAAAAAGGAGGCTCGTTGGCCGATTCCGGTCCGGCGAACCTTGGCCCCCGCCGAAGAAATCCGGGCCGGCCACATCAACCCGCGCGATTGGTTCCGCCTTGACCGGCCAGGCTTTTACCGCCTTCAAATGATGGCCGGCGACCCGAAAAAAGCCGCCTCGGATGAAGGCAGCGTGGAAATCCGTTTTTCCCTCGCGCCGGCTAGGAAATAACCATCACGCGGGAAGGTTCGATAATTTTTCAAAAAACGGAGGCATTCATGGTTAGTAGCCGTTGTTTTCTTGCTTTTTTCCTGGTTTTGAACGTAGGTTTTTTCGTCCGGGCGGATGATGTGCCGAAACCAAAATTGGAACCTAAGGAAAAGAATGTGAAGCAATGGCCAGCCCTGAAAGAGGAAGGAATGAGGACTAGCGGATCGTCCCCCCTTGTCGAACAGGGTCATATCGCCGACTCATCAATGAAGTAGTGGTGTATTACACGCGAGGTTGGCATGTTTTATCCGAACGCGAAACGCAAGCACCAAACCTACTTTTTTTTCTCCACCGGTTTCAGCTGGCGAATCCATTCTTCCAGCATCTGGACCGCCGCGCGGTCCACCATGCGCGTGGACAAGGGCGGCATCTGCCCGGGGCCGCGGTGCGTCATGCGGTACAACAGCGTCGAGCGCTCGGGATGGCCGGGGGCGATCAGGCGGGCGTCTTTCAATCCGAAGGTGTGGTGCAAGGGCGGCACGTCGATGGTCTTCATCTTGTCCTGCGGCGTGGCGAATTCGAGCTCCATGGCGGAATTGCCGCCGCCGGCCATCTGATGGCACTGCGCGCAGTTGCTGTGCAAGTACGAGCGTGCCCGCAAGGTCAAATCCTGCTTCTTGTCGTACGGATCGACCAGGCGGCGGTATTTGGGCGGCGGGAAGGTCCAGAACGCGGCCACGGCCGGGTCGCGCAGATTGGGCGCGGCTTCATATTTTTTCAGCAGGTCCTTGATTTCCTTGTCATTCATGCCCTTGGCCTTGGCCGCCGCGCGCAGGGCGTCGCGGGTGCCGGCGTCCCAGGGGACGCGCAACACGCCCAGGCGTTCCAGCACGCGAAGCTGGTTGTCCTTCACAGTACCAGGGGGCTGACGCCCCCCGCTCGCCAAATAATCGTGCTCCTTGTTCATCTGCTCCTCGCTCAGGCCGAGGACGAAATTGGCGGCGCGGGTATGGCACACCATGCACTCAGTCCGGCTCGGGTAGTGCCAGACTTGCGTGCGCTGGCCGCCGGGGACCTTGATCTTGAACTCGCGGTCTTTGCCCCCGCCGGCGACCAGCGTCGCTTCGGTCTGCTCTTCGTTCCATTCGTAGGAATAGCCGTACCATTCGCCCTGCTTGGTGAGGAAGCGCGTCTCGATCCAGCGGCGCGAGGCGGGGTTGCCCTCCTCCATCTCGAAGCCGAAAGATTTGACGAGCACCGTTTGCTCCGGGAAGTTCCAGCCGCGCGAACGGGTGTACTCGATGGTCGAATCCGCGCCGGGCAAGGCGATCCAGCGTTCCTTGTAAACGCCGTCGGACCAGAAGGGGGCGCTAACCGAATAGGGAATGAGGGCCGGCTCCATCACGTGCCCCTTGACCGAGTGGAACAGGCCGCTGTGGCTCAGCCGGGTCGGGAAAGTGGAGGGCGGGAGATCGTTCGGCGTGGGCACCAAGGTATAGAAGGCGCCTTTTCCGCCGTCCCGATAGTCGGCGATGAGGATTTCCCCTTTGGAATCGGTGCCGAAGCCGGTGATTTGCAGCCGCGTGCCGGCGAGTTCCTTGTGCCAGAGCAATTTTCTGCCGTCGTGTTTGGCGGCCCAGATTCGGCCCGTCGAGTAATCGCCGTAAATGTAGGCGCCTTGCAATTCGGGATACTTGGCCCCATAGTAAACGATGCCGCCGGTGAGCGAGCGCATCTCCGAATGCGAGTGCTCGAGGGTCGGTTTGACATGCGGCCCGGGGCCCATCTTGCGATTGAGATAGAACGGCTGGCTCCCTTCGTACACGCTCCAGCCGAAGTTGTCGCTTTTCTTGACCAGGAACGCCTGCTCGAACATGTCCTGGCCGTTCTGACCGACCCAGAGATGGCCGGTCCTTTTATCCACTGTCATGCGCCAGGGATTGCGCAGGCCCAGGGCCCAGATTTCCGGCCGGGCCCCCTTCAGGTTCACGAAGGGATTGTCTTTCGGGATCGAGTAGTTCCTCCGGGGGCTAACGTCCCCCGGCTGGCCTTGATCGGGATGATCGACGTCGATGCGCAGGACCTTGGCTAACAGGGTGCTCATGTCCTGGCCGACCAGGTTGGTGTCCGAATCGCTGGTGCCATCGCCCGAAGTGACGTACAGCATGCCGTCGTGGCCGAAAGCCACGGCGGCGCCGTTATGGCCGTCCGAATGCCAGTCGATGATCAACTTTTCCGATTTCGGGTCGAGCTTGTAGGGCGGCGCCGGCGACATGGTATAGCGGGTGACGCGCGTCTTTTTGTCCTTGCCCGGCCCGGACTGCGGCCCGTTGCTGCCGATGAACACGTAGCCGTTCTTTTCAAACTGCGGATGAAAAGTGAGATCGTAGGCGACGTAATCGAAATCCAACAAGACTTCGCTGTCTTCCAACTTCACGTTGGCATCGTCCTTGATCCGGCGAATCCGGGTCGTCGAATGAGGGCGATCCGCGGTGATGAACACCAGGCGATCGCTGCCCGGTTGATGGACGACGGTCATCGAATTATTCATTTTCAGATTGGGGTAGACCTTCTTCACCTGAAAAGGCAGGGGCGGATCGGGCGCGCCGATGACTTTCGACGTGGTGAGCGGCAGGCGTTTGCCGAGAGCGAAGGGTTTCCCAGCCGTGTCCGGCTTATTCGCCGCGCCGTCCGCGCCAACCCGCAGCCCGCAGAGGCATGCCGGCACCAGCACAAAGCCCGCCAACCAACGAAAACGGTATGCCATGGTCATTCCTTGAAAAACTTTGGGACTTCTGGGTTTAAGAATGCTCACCCTCCGGTCATGCTGGCGTTTTTGGGGAATCGCTAAACGCTTCCTCCGCCACCAAACCGCGAACCTGTAGCTGGGAGTGAACCAGGAATAAATCGTGTTCGTAAACCCAATCCGAAGGGCGGTAAGGGCGGAAAAGGAAAACGGTGTTCGAGGGAGAATGTTCAAAGCGCCATCCTTTCGGATCGCGGCTTTCCGCGAAGCCTATTTGTTTAAGATCTCTCTGGAGTTGCTCGAAGCGAACTTGACTGGTTTTCATGGTTGGATTTCTCCTGTGTCGGCCAGAGCGGCATCGCGAAACTTGGCGAACCGCCGGATCGCCGCCTCGTCGAGAATGTTGGCGAGCGGGATGTGCAGGGTCACCGTATCCGTGAGTCGGCCACGACTTTTTTGCTTGAGGGCCGAAAGTGCCTCCTGCAAGTGCAGCCACCAGGCACGATCTTGCATCGCGTCGTAAATTACCAATATTCCCGGCATCCGCTCATTCAACCAGAATAACAGGTCGCGCCATTCCATTCGAACTGGAATTGCTTGCATTTTGCCGAGGATATTTATCTTGTCGGTGGCTTTCAGCTGAAACCAGACGCCCTCGTTTTCGATTTCACCCTGGTCGGTGTAAGTCTCCATGTACAAGTCGATACCGTAATCGGGATTCATTCGCCGCCCCACCCAGCCGCACCGCAGGATGAATCGCTCGACGTGGTTTACGCTCAAGTCGGCGATAACGTGTTCGCGCGTGCGCCGTTTCCTGCGAATCGACAAGGGAAACTCCTCTGCTACCAAGATTTTATCAGCAGGGGCATCGGCAATCTCCTTGCGACATCGACTTGGTGCAGATCCGACTTTGGGCCTTCTTGCTAATTTACCGGAATAGTTTCGATTTTCGAAGAAAACTCGCATAATTGAGTGGGGAATTTCAAGGCCAGGCTTGGCGTTTTGCGTTCGCATGGCTTGCTCCGAGCGTTCAACGCGAAGCGGGAGAATTCGGATACCAAGGAGTTTGTCCATGCCATCACGTGTGGCGGTCGTGAACGAACCGACTCCAGCCCCGCTGCCCCGGCCGCCGGAGTCCCTGCGGCCGGATCGACCCGAAGTGATGAACCCGGTTGGCTCCGGCGCCAGCGTCGCGATCGAGCGGGGCGTGCGTTTCGAATGCCTGGTCGGCGGCCATAACCAGGCCCGCAACTTGACTACCGGCCTGGTCACCTTCGATGCCCACGCCGCCCTGGCCTACCATACCCATCCCTTCAGCGAATCAATCACGCTGCTGGCTGGGCAAGCGGTGGTGGAGGTGGAAGGCCGAGGCTACGAGTTGGGTCGTCTGGATAACGTCGTCATTCCGGGCGGCCTGGCCCATGGTGCCACAAACAGCTCGCCGCGTGAACCCGCGGTGTTCCACATTGCCATGCCGACCCACAATCCCACGCGCGTCTTGGTGGACCGGGCTTATCCGCGCCGTATCATGGCCGAGTCGGCGATTGGCCCGCCGGGCGGCGAGCGCGTTACCCGCTTCCAGTCGGCGGCGCGCTTCTGTGCCGGACCGAACACCCAGTTCATCGACTTCTTCAACAGGGACCTGCTTGCCGGCATCGCGATGAGCGGCGGTTACGGATTGTTCCACCCCGGCGGCAGATTGCCGGCCCACGTCCATGACTTTGACGAGTCCATCTGCATCATCGACGGCACGGCCACCTGCGTGGTCGAGGGGCGGCGCTATTCGCTGTCGGCAGGCGCGACGGCCCTGGTGCCACGCGGGCGAGTACATTATTTCATCGACGAGACCGACGCGCCGATGGCCATGATCTGGGTGTACGCCGGGCCCACGCCGCAGCGGATTGTCGTCCAGGAGCAGTGCGCTACGGTGGCAGGGAATCCCTGGAAATAATCAGCCCCGTTCAGAAATCATCTTGCGTACTGACCCCGCATGGGGTCAAAGAATCGAGCCCAGGGCAACGCCTGGGACTCAATGGGAGGTGACTCTCATGACCGTTTACGAGTATAAAATCCTTTCCGATATCCATTCCTGGTCTTTCCCGGCTACTCTGCCCTTCCGGGGGAAGAAGCCCGGTTGGGCCAACCTCGAGAAGCAACTGAGTGACTTGACAGCCCAGGGGTGGGAAATCATGTCTACCCATGTAACTCCGGCGGTCAACATGATGCTTGGGTGTACGTCCCCCAACCTGTTCATGACCTTCGTCCTACGCAAGCCCGTGGAATGAGGAAGCGCTGGCCGTTCGGTTTTGCGAAGCAAACTCAGATAATTGCATGGGAATTTCATTGCCTTGATGTGCGATTCGTGTTGCCATGGTTTGTTCCCAGCGCTAAACGCGAAGCAGGCGAAAGCGGACCTCAGACAAACCGTCGGGGTACAACCAATGGGTGCCTTTTTCACCAACTATCAGGTTCGCAGCGACTCGGCGGCCAAGGTCGCCACGGAAGTTCGCCGCTGGGCGAAGAATCGGGCGTTTGTATCCGATGCAAAAAACGGCTGGGTGACCCTGTACGAAGAAGCTTCGGACAAGCAGGATGTCGAGCGCCTCCAGCAGCTGGCCCATGACCTGTCCGGGCATCTGGAAACGGCCGTCTTCGCTTTTCTGGTCCACGACAGCGACGTGCTGCTGTACTGGCTCTACGAAGCGGGGAAACTGAGCGATCATTACAATTCCCGGCCGGATTATTTCGCGGCGGCGGGGGAGAAGGTGGCGGCGACCACCTGGCAGCGGCTGGGCGGCAATCCCGCCGCCCTCCGCCGCTTGTGCCGGCCCGGCACCCGCGTGCAAACCCTGGAAAAAATCTTGCACCGCGTGCCCCTTTCCGGCGAGGATTTTTTGAACTCGGCCAAACGAAAAAAGAAATTGGCCTTCGATTTCGAGGAACAACGCTTGCGCGAGCTGGCCTGCGTACTGGGCCTGGACGAGCATCGCGCTTGCCTGGGGTTTCACGACCTGGAGCGCGGCGGGGCGGGCAATCGCAAGGACTTTCGCTTGGTCCGCAATAACCCGGGAAAAAACGAGACTGTAGCAAAGTAATTGGGAAGGAGGATAGTTTTGGCTTGTTTTC
>CAZFGM010000429.1:0-6590 GCA_964518515.1 uncultured Alcaligenaceae bacterium
TAGGTACTTCGTTTTTTGATATCCGGTTTATCCGTGGTTTTTTTCTTTTCGCCTCAACGCCTCAAGAGCGGCGGCTTCTCGCCCAAAAACACCATGCCCGCCAGGGCCAGCAGCAGCGCATAGGTCAGACCGGTCGCCTGCCACGAGGGCGACGCCAGTTTCAAGGCGCTGCCGGCGAACCTATTCACGCTTACCTTGAGGCCGCGGAAATCCACCGCGCACAACTCATCCAGCACCAGGTGCGACAGAAAGCCAAGCATAACGCCGCCGGCCAGGTACCAGCGCAGTCACGGAGCGCCGTCATAGGCGAGGTACACCGCCAGGCCGGCGATCAGCATGGCCGGGTTGCTGTGGAACATGCCGCGATGCAAGGGGCCACTCCTTCCGGGCCAGGTCCCGGAAGAAGCGTAGTAATTTACTTCCCCTCAACCAATTTCCTGTCCGCGCATAACATTCCTTCCCTTGTTTGACAGGCGGGCTTTTTCAAGCTACCCATTAATTGAAGCTGTGTTCACGGATCTTTTCCTTGGACCGGGTGGGAGAGGCGATGCGTACTCTGGTGGTTAGCCATGACGCCATGGAAGCGGTCACCAGTAAGCTGCGGGGGATCTTGCGCGCGGTGGACAGTCAAGGGCCGGCCACCACCACATTTGAAAGTGTCGAAAACGCCTTGTTCCAGGTGCAGCCGGAAATGGTGGTGCTGGTGCTGTCGCCGGACCCGGAGCGCGGTCTGAAAATGCTGCACCAACTGCGGCGGGAAATCTCCGGCCACGTGCTCGCCGCCGGCCAGGCCTCGGAGCCGAAATTAATCTTGCGGGCGCTGCAGTGCGGCGCCGACCATTACCTGGACGAAACCGAGCTGGAGACCGGATTGCAGGCGGTCATGGCCCGGCTGCAAATCAAGCAAGAAGCCGCCTCCCCTCCCGGCCGGCTGCTGGCGCTGTTGGCCGCCAGCGGCGGCTCGGGCGCCAGCACCCTGGCCGTCAACATGGCCATCCTGTTGGCCAAAGAGCACGATAAGTGCGCTTTGTTGGATTTAAAGCCCGGCATCGGCGATCTGGCGGCCCTGCTCGATTTGAAACCGCAATTCAACCTGGCCGACCTGTGCCTCAACGCCGGCCGCCTCGATCGCGGCATGTTCGAGAAGATGCTGGCGGAGCATGCCAGCGGCGTCTGGCTGCTCGGCTCCCCGCAGGTGTTTGGCGACGCGCGCGTGGTCACCGCCCAGGGCGTCACCCAGGCCCTGGCCATGGCTCGCAAGCTGTTTCCCCACGTCGTGGCGGACCTGGAAGATTGTTTCCATGAAGAACAGGTGGTCACGCTGCGCCAGGCCAACAATATCTTTCTGGTGTTTCGTCTGGATTTCACGTCGCTGCGCAACGCCCGCCGCATCCTGGAATTTCTGCACGACCTGGAAATCCCCCGCAACCGCATCCGCCTGATAATCAACCGCTATGGCCAGCCCTACCAGCTGCCGGTCGGCGAAGCCGAACAGGCCCTGGGCGAAAAAATGGCTCACTTTATCCCGGACGATCCGAAA
The DNA here is from genome assembly GCA_964518515.1 of uncultured Alcaligenaceae bacterium. Lineage (GTDB taxonomy): Bacteria > Planctomycetota > Planctomycetia > Gemmatales > Gemmataceae > CAZFGM01. The sequence continues at coordinate 1,541 of CAZFGM010000429.1, forward strand.
ACGTTCAACCGGGCGAACAACGCCGGGGTTCCGGTGGTGCTCAAGAACCCGACCGCCAAGGTGTCGCGGAGCATCGCAGAATTGACCCGCAGTGTTTCCCAGCGTGGCAAAGAAGAGGCGGCCGCGCCGGTCAACGGTACCAGCCATACCCCGGCCCACGCGGCCAGTTAACGCGAAATATTCACCACAGAGACACAGAGATCACAGAGAGAAAATCAACAGAATCGGGTGAGAACCAAAACACAGTGTCGAGAACGGGATTACTTGCCTAAATCTTTTTTCCAATTGAATTTCTCTGTGTTCTCTGTGTCTCTGTGGTGATTAATCCTGGTTAAGGATTTCCCCCCATGTCCCGAGTGGCCCCGAAATCCGCCTTGTCCAATCACACCGCGCGGGAGTTCCCCGCGCAGGATTCCCGGAACAACGACGAGCTGCGCCGGCTGAAAGACCAGCTGCACCATCAGCTGGTGGTGGCCATGGATTTGTCCGCCATCGGCACGATGGACAAAGACCAGCTGCGCCAGGAAGTCCGCCGCGTCGCCGAAGAGTTGTGCCAGCGCAGCTCCAGCTTGCTCAGCCGCGCAGAGCGCGAACGCCTCATCAACGAGGTCCTCGATGAAACCTTCGGGCTGGGGCCGCTCGAGCCGTTGATGAAAGACCCGACCGTGTCGGACATCTTGATCAACGGGCACAACACGGTATACGTCGAGCGCCACGGGCAACTGGAGGAGGTGCCGGTGTCTTTCACCGATGAACGGCACCTGCTGCACATTATCCAGCGGATCGTGGGCCAGGCGGGCCGGCGGGTCGATGAGGCCAGCCCGATGGTCGATAGCCGGCTGCCGGACGGCAGCCGCATCAATGCCATCATTCCGCCCCTGGCCTTGGACGGCGCCCTGGTGTCGATCCGGCGGTTCGGGGTGAAGCCAATTTTGGCCGCCGATCTGGTGGGAAATAAATCGATCGCCCTGGAGATGATGGATTTTCTGGCGGCCTGCGTCCGGGCGCGCCTGAACATGTTGATCTCCGGCGGCACGGGCAGCGGCAAAACCACCCTCCTCAACGCCCTATCGGCTTTCATCCCGCACGATGAGCGCGTTATTACCATCGAAGACGCGGCCGAGCTGCGCATGCAGCAGCGCCACGTCGGCCGGCTGGAAACCCGGCCCAACAATGCCGAGGGCGTCGGCGAGGTCACCACGCGCGAGCTGGTGCGCAACGCCCTGCGCATGCGTCCCGACCGCATTGTCATCGGCGAATGCCGCGGCGCCGAAGCCCTGGACATGCTGCAGGCCATGAATACCGGCCACGAGGGCAGCCTGACCACCGTGCATGCCAACGATACGCGCGAGGCCCTGAGCCGCCTGGAAATCATGGTGGGCATGGCGGGCTTCGAGCTGCCGATCTGGGTGATTCGCCGGCAGATCGCCTCGGCCATCCACATCGTGGTGCAGGTGAGCCGGTTGCTGGGCGGGCCGCGCAAAGTCATCAAGATTTCCGAAGTCACCGGCATGGAAGGCGATAACTTCACGATGCACGATATCTTTGTGTTCAAACAAACCGGCGTGGACCAGAAACGCCGGGCCCAGGGTTATTTCCAGGCCAACGGCATCCGCCCCAATTGCCTGGAGCGGTTGACGGCCCTGGGCACCGGCTTGCCGCCGGAGATGTTCGAACGGCGGACCCTAAACCTGGGGTTAACCTAAGGCTGGTGAGTGGTGAGTAGTGAGTGGTGAGTGGTGAGTGGTGGAGTGGTTAGTGGTCAGTGGCCAATTAAAGTAATTCAGTGGTTGGTGGTGATGCCATAATAGTCTTTGATATTCATTGGTTTCCTCACCACTCACCACTCACCACTCACCACTCACCACTCACCAAAATGAGGTGATGAGTGGGCCTGACCCTGCTGATTTTTCTGACGGTGAGCCTGGGCATCACGGCCGGGTTTCATATCCTGTCGGACCTGTTGTTTCCGGAGGCGGCGCGAATTCGCCAGCGCGTGAGCCAGGAATTCGGCACGGAGGACCCGGGCAAGGTCTCCTCCTCGCCGCTGTTCAAAAACCTCGACCAGTTTGTGCAGGAGGTATCGAACAGCGGGGCTGGCGAGAAGGCCAGGCCGGCCGGCCGAACTCTCTGGTCCGGTTTGCAAAACGCTCTCGAGCAAGCGAACCTCAAGCTGTCGGCGGGACAGGTCTGCAAAATTGCCCTCGCCATAGGGCTGGCTTGCGCCGCCGCCGGCTGGTGGCTGGGCGGGCCGATCTTTGCCGTGGCGGGTGCGGTCGGCGGGGCGGTCACCCCCTTCGCGGAGGTGCGCCGGCGACAAAAAGCCCGCTTGAACCTATTCCAGAACCAGCTGCCCGCCGCCTTCGAGTTGATGTCCCGCATCATTCGCGCCGGCCAATCCGTGACCCAGGCCTTGCTAGCCGTGGCCGACGCCTTTGAGGACCCGATTTCCACGGAATTCAGCAAATGCCAGAACCAGCTCAACCTCGGCCTCTCTCCGGAAGTGACGTTCCGGGAAATGGCCCAGCGCAGCGGCATCCTGGAAATACGGATCTTCGTCATGGCCTTGCTGATCCAGACTCAGGCCGGCGGCAGCCTGGCCGAGGTCCTCGAGCGCCTGGCCGGCCTGATTCGCGCCCGGCTGCGCCTGAAAAAACAGATCCGCACCTTGACCGCCGAAGGCCGCTTGCAAGGCTGGACGCTGGTGGTGCTGCCGTTCGTGGTGTTTGGCGTCATGATGATAATCAACCGCGCCTACGCGGAGGTTTTGCTCGAGCACTTCGAGCTGGTGGCCGCCACGATCGGGTCCATCCTGCTGGGCATGCTGTGGATTCGGAAGATCGTCAATTTCGAATTTTAGGTTTGGTAATTCTTGGCGAGCCGTGCCGCGTAAGCGGCCGGGTAAAGGAGTAAGTCGTGCCGCTGTCGAAAATCGAACTGATGAGCATGCTCATCTTCCTGGTGGTTTTTCTGGCCATCTTCGGCTTACGGTTTGTGGTTTTTTTCGGCCGGCTGTTCACCTCCCAACCGCGGGCGCTGGCCCGGTTGCGCAATCTGACCAGCAACCAGACCGAGGACCAGGCTCCCCCCATGGGGGAGTTTCTCCGGTCGGTGCTGCGGAAATTCGGCGCCCTGGTAGTTCCCACGGAAGAGGACCACCGGGTCGCCGAGTTGAAAGCCGATTTGTTGCGGGCCGGGATTTACACTCCCAACGCCTTGCGCGTATTCATGGGCAGCAAACTCGTGCTCATGCTGCTCTTGCCCATTCCCTGTGCCCTGCTGCCGTACGGGCTGGGCCTGTTGACGTTGTTGCACGCGCTGTTGGCCAGTCTGCTGGCCAGTTGCCTGGGAATGTTTCTGCCGACCATGTGGCTGCGCCGGCGGGTGAAAAGCCGGCAGCGAAGTTTACGCCAGGGCATCCCGGATGCCCTGGACATGCTGGTGTTGTGCTTGGAAGGCGGTATCAGCTTGACGGCCGCCATCGTCCGCCTGACCACCGAGCTGCAGCAAGTGCATCCGGCCCTGGCGTCCGAGCTGAATATCATTCACCGGGAAATCCAGCTGGGCCTCACGGTGGGCCAGGGGCTGCAATCGTTTGCCGACCGCTGCGATCTGGACGACGTCCGCGACCTGGCGTCGGTGCTGTTGCAATCGGAGCGCATTGGCGCCAGCGTGGTTCAGGCCCTGCGGACCCATGCCGATACCTGCCGGCAGGACCGGCAGCAAATGGCCGAAGAGCAGGCCCACAAGGCGTCGGTCAAGATCATTTTCCCCACGCTGCTGTGTATTTTCCCGGCCGTGTTTATCGTGCTCTTAGGGCCGGCGGCCATCCATATTTCCAGCTTGTTCAAATAAGGAGGGGTGAGTGGTGAGTGGTGTACGGGGAAGAAACGAAAGGCTGAAAGAGCAAGAAGCCCACGGACGGCCGTCCGTGGGCTTAACCCGCCGCGGCGCCGCGGCGGCGGAATTGGCCATTCTGCTGCCTTTCTTGGCATTGGTGTTCGGCGTGGTCCTGGATTACTGCCGGATTTTCTACGCCGCGCAAACAATTCAGAACTGTGCCTACTCAGGGGCGCTGTACGCCAGCGAGACGGCCGACTACCGAGCGGATCTTTCCAGCCCGGAAGCTGCCGCTTTGGACGCCGCACGTGCCGAAGCCGTTTCCCTGAATCCGCCTTTGAAAGCGGAAAATGTCACGACCACTTTTGACAATGCCAACGCCCTGGCCACGGTTTCCATTACCTATGATTTTCCGCTGTTGACCCCCTTTCTTGGTAAGTCGAAGACGATCACCATCACCCGGACGGTAACCATGGCCTTTGTTTCCCAGGGGCCTTGAGAGAGGTGACAAACCAATGATCCTGCGACAACCTCTTTCTCTTTCTCCTTCTCCTTTGAATCCCAGAAGGAGAGAAAGAGAAGGAGAAAGAATACCACCGGCCCATTCATTTACCACCCGGCGCCGGGGCGCCTTGATGGTCGAAGCCGCCGTGGTCCATCCGTTGATGTTGATCATTATTTTCATGATAATCATTGGCGGGTTTGGCGTGTTTCGCTACCAGCAGGTGGCCTGTCAGGCCCGTGAGGCGGCGCGTTGGGTCGCGGTGCGCGGCAGCGATTGGCATAAAGAAACCGATCTGTCCTTTCCCAGCAAAGCCGACATCCTGACGCAAACCGTGCTGCCCATGGCTGCCGGCATGACCCAAGGCAACCTCACCCTCCAGGTGGACTGGATCGACCAGGTTACCGGCGAAGTGGTGGACTGGGACAGTGCCAGCAAGCACCCCAAATCAGTGACCGCGGGCAATCAGAGCGTCGCGAATCGCGTTCGCGTCACGGTGACCTACCGCTGGAGCCCGGAATTGTTTCTGGTGGGGTCGATCAATTTGCAGAGCACTTGTGAGATTCCGATGGCCTATTAGATCCGAAATCCGAAATCCGAAATTAATTCGAAATTCGAAATTAATTCGAAATTCGAAATAAATTGAGACTTTTGCAAATAATTCGGGAAGGGGGCTTTGTTGTGGTTCTGTTTTCAGCCCCGTTCACG
>CAZFGM010000430.1:0-6545 GCA_964518515.1 uncultured Alcaligenaceae bacterium
CGGGATCGTTGTCGCGCCAGTCGGTGCCCATGCCGGTGGCGCTGGTATGGACGGCGCAGATGCCGTCGTGCTCGCGCAGGTAGCGGTAGAGCATTTTAGTGTCGTCAGGGTGAACGCCGCCTTCCTCTTTGATGCCTTCGCGCGGGGCCAGGCGCGGCAAGGTACGGACGCCGCGCTGGGCGAACATGCAGTTGCGATGGCCGTGCGGGTACGACACGCTGCGCTCGTAGGTGAACATGGGGGTGAAGACCTTGGCGACGTGGAAGGCGTCGGAGAATTTCTGCGTCAGCCACCAGGAGTATTCGCGGCCGGCGCCGTTGTCGTGGTCGCCGTTGCCGATCCAGTCCATGGCGGCGGCGTCGATGGCATAGCGGAACATATCTTCGAGCGAGCCGTCGGGCGAGCCGTCCCAGCTGATCTCGGTGTGGCGGTGGAATTCGCCGCGGAGAATCTGGTAGCGCTGGCCGCCGGCGTCGAGGCGGTAACCGCGAATGCGCTTGACCGCCGCGCGTTCGTTCAGGGCCGCCCCGATCGGATCGCGGGGACCGGCCGGGATTTCCACCAGGGGCGGGGCGCCGGGCGCATCCGGCAGGTTGAGCACGCTGGCATAAATCTGGTTGTCGATCTTCTCCGGTGTGGTGTACCGGCCATCGGTGTTATGGACCACCAACAAGCCGCCGCTGACGTGTGGCAACAGCACCGGGCGATGATCGAGCAGGCCGTCGGAATGATGTACCTCGACCGGCTGGCTCCAGCCCTGGGCGTCGAGCCGACGGACGAAAGTAAGCCAGTAGGCGCCCGGATGGCTGCTGTAGCGGGTGCCGAAATTGCGACGATACGCCAGCCAGACCCGGCCTTGCAAATCCACGCCGATCCGCGGATAGGAAAAGCGCGGCGCTTTTTCAAACTGGCTCGTCTTGAACGGCTCGAACGGGAGTTGGGGCGGATCGTATTTCGCCGTCGGCAACTCGGCAATCGGCTTCTTCAAGGAGTTTTTCTCAAGGCAAACCACCCGCACCGAGCGTTCGTTGTACAGCGGCTTGCCCTGGTTGGGCGCCAGGGCGCCGTAGTTCTTGCCCCATTGTTCTGGACCTTCTTCATAAGCGATCCACAGCCGGCCTTCCGGATCGTAGACAATCGACGGCCGGGCCTCGAAGCGGGTTGACCAGGCCACCTCACGATCCTTGCGCTTACCGCTGTCGCTGTCGATGACGGAGACATGAATATCGTAATCGCTGCCGTCTTTGTAGATGTCATAAGCGACGGCCACCTTGCCGGTGTGGTCGGCGGCGATGGCGGGATGCCAACAGTTTTCCCCCTTGGCCCCGGTAATCACGCAGTGTTCCTTCCACTGGCCTTTCTGATTGCGGAGGACGCGAATGCCGGCCTGGCCGTCGGGGCGCCACGACTGGCAGGCCAGCCACAACGCGCCGCTGGAATCGGTGCACATCACCGGGTTCAGATCGGGCCCCGGATTGGTCGTCAATCGTTCCTCGCGGCCGAATTCGGTGCGCGGCTCCTGCTGGCCCTCGGCGGCTTTGTGGAACATGGAGCGCGCGTACAAATCGAAGTTGCCGTCGCGCTGGGCGCTGTACACCACCCAGGCCCAGCCGTCCTTGTCCACGCCCACGGCGCAGCGGGCCAAATCTTGCTTGGCCTCGGTCAAGGGAAACGCCTTGCTCCATTTGCCCAGCCGGTAATGCTTGACGAAGAGTTGGTCGCCGAACTCGGGCGTGTAGTATTTCTTGAAGTGGGCCGGCTGCTCTTGGAGCATGGGTGGCTCGATGCGGCGCTCGTCTTCCTTGACCGTGTAGCCGATGTAGGCGACCCACAGGGTGCCATCCGGCCCGTAAGCGGCCGCGGGGAAATCTTCTTCCAGGTGGCTTTGGGCCAGCGGGGCCGCCGTGGACAGCAGCCGAACGGCCGCCTCGCCTTTCCACAACTTGACCGTCTGCCCGGCCAGCACGTCCTTCAGGGCCACCTCCGCCTTGTCGCCCGCCTTGGTTTCCAACACCAGGACCGCCTCCTTCTCCACCTTTTGCAAATGCAGGACGATGCCCACGGACGCAATGGGTTCGAGCTTGGAGATTTGGGGCTTGCCCTTGGGGGCGCGGATGGCCCGGTGGGAAGAGATTTCCCAGGAATTCGCCGGCATCAGCTTATCGCCGGTCCGGAAGCGATAGCCTTCGCGGCGAACGACCGTCGCCCCATCGACGCGGGCCCACCCGGACCAGTCGCGGACATTGAGGTCCTTCAGGCCGAATTCGATCAAGACGGCCACGGTCGGCGTCTCGGCCTGGGCCTTGCCCGCCCAGGCATGCGGCGTGATCGGCTCGTTGCGTTTCCAGGCCATGGCCGCCACAAGGACCATGACCGCGATCGACACGAGAAGGAGAACACTGCGTTTCATGGCGAAACTCCCATGCGGTACAGATTCAATCGAGTATGGTAATGGCAGGAGGATGGCAAAGGCAAACGAAATTGTAATAGGGGGATTGAATTCGCTTGACGACTTACCTGAACTTTCGTATAACTACACCCAAAACGGCTTTTCACGGAGGTGACCGAATGAGTCGAGTTCGCCAAAGCCGCGTGTGGAAAGGCAAACACCCCCTCTTTGGGGACACCGGAGAAAAAACCGGCCGCAAACCTTCCCCCATTTTCATTTCCAACGGCGACGGGAAGAACGGGCACCTGCCCAAAACCCGAAAAAGGCGCATCGTTTTCGGTTGGTACGGTGGGAAATTCAACCACCTCAATTGGCTTCTTCCGCTGTTACCGCGCTGTCATCATTTCTGCGAACCTTTCGGCGGTTCCGCAGCGGTTTTGATTAATCGGCATCCCGCTTCAGTGGAAACGTACAACGACTTGGACGGCGAGGTCGTGAACTTCTTTCGTGTCTTGAGAGACCACCAGGACCAGCTGATCCGCGTAATCGCACTGACGCCCTTTTCTCGCGAAGAGTTCTTCAAAGCAATCAAATGGCAAGACGAGAAACTCTCCGAGCTCGAGCGCGCGCGTCGGTTTTTCATCAGAGCCCGGCAGGTACGCACTGGCTTGGCACAAACCGCGTCGCTTGGCCGCTGGGCCAACTGCAAGAAGACAAGTCGAGCTGGTATGTCTGGCGTGGTCTCCCGGTGGCTGGGCAGCGTTGAATCACTTCCTGAGATCACCGAGCGCTTGTTGCGGGTCCAGATTGAAAACCGCCCAGCTTTTGAAGTGATCCAGCTGTACGACGATAAAGACACTCTGTTCTATTGTGATCCACCTTATCCCCATGAAACTCGTGGCGACGCTCGGGCCTACGGCTTCGAAATGTCGGACAAACACCACCAAGAGCTAGCGGCACTTTTAGGTGCGGTGAAAGGAAAAGTGGCTGTATCGGGTTATCGCTGTAATCTGCTGGACACTCTCTATAAGGGATGGCGCTGTCAGGAAGCTCCTTCAAAGAAATGCCACTCAATCAAGAAACCTCGGCGCGAAGCTCTTTGGACCAACTATTAGGCCGCCGTTATGCCAAAGAAGTCTTCCAAAGAGTTGGTCGCGGCGACGCGTCAACTGCTTCAAAGCAATTGGCAGTCAATTTGCGAAACTGCCGAAGGCGACGAGCTCAAGGACGTGTTGGATGACGCCGCCTTGCGCGAAGCGATCCGGGAATCGGTGCGGTCAAGAACCAAAACCTACCGCTATGTTCTACCTACCCCAACTCCTTGCAAAAGCCGTGGACCCCAGCTTGGACGTTCGCTCTCTCCAGGTGCACAAAAAAGCTCAGGGTGCATTCGATGCAAGGTCCGTCGCTCACGAAGTTGTAGTCCCCTTCGATCAAAAGAACCACCAAGTCTTGGGCGGCTCGCCTGAGCCCTACGTCAACAACCCACTTCGCGTGCCCGCCGTGACGCGAAAACATGCGCACGCGCAACGGGACAAGGCCGGGTGGGCGTACCTCTGCCGAGTTCTGGACTCCGTCGAGAAACGTGCCGATCCCAACTTTACAGCCCTCCTTCTGAACCAGTTGCTAATCGAGATTTATCGTCAACTGGGAGAAGTTCAGGTCACCTATCCCGTCCCGCTCAGAATGAGCGCGGCGAAAACGTTGTCGCTCATCGAGAAGTTTCTCTCCGCCCAATCCGGCGGCGACCGAACGCAGGCCGTCGCATGCGCGGTATTTGAGTTGATTGGGAAACGGTTCGATCTTTACGAAAAGGTCAACCGCGGAGTAGTCAACGCCGCAGATGCGGCGACAGGTTTGGTGGCCGACCTGGAGTGCGTCACAGCGAAAGGCGAAGTCGCTCTCGCCGTGGAGGTGAAGGAGAAGGAATTGACGGTAGCGCACATTGAACAGAAACTGCAAAGCGCGCGAGCGAAGAAAGTGTCAGAAATCCTTTTCATTGCGGAACAGGGTCTCGCTCCAGACGATCAAGCTGCCTTCGCCCAGTTCGCTGAGGACGAATTCGCGCGAGGACAGAATGTCTATGTCTTTAAACTTGCAGCGTTGGCGAGAGTTGTCCTTGCGCTTGTCGGCGTCGCTGCTCGATCCGATTTCCTTCACCTGGTGGCCGAACAGCTGGACAAATATCGATCCGACATTCGCCATCGCCGAGCGTGGCGGGACCTATTGGCAAAGGCGTGACATCACCGGAAGAATTCCCTTCTCCGTTCGTTACCGGGAAGCAGAAGGAAATAGAATGGGTTCCGCCCCAATGTCACCCCTCTTTACCGCGGCAGGCCCCACAGCCGGATGGTTTTGTCCACGCCCGCGGACAGGGCGCGGCGGTTGTCCGGCGAAAAAGCGACGCTGTTGATGGTTTCGCCGTGGCCGGCGAATGAGTGCAGCAGCTTGCCGTTGGTCAGGTCCCACAGGTGGACGAACTTGTCGTCGCCGGCGGTGAGCAGGCGGCGGCCGTCGGACGAGACGGCCAGGGTCAGCACGCGCCCGGTCTTGCCTTCGAACCGGCCCACTTCCTTGCCGGTGGCGATGTCGTACTTGTGGGCGGCGGCGTCGCCGCAGGCGAACACAAAGCGGCTGTCGGCGGAAAAGGCCACGCTGGTCACGGGGTCGGCATGGCCATCGAACTTCTTGACCTCCTGGCCCGTGGCCAGGTCAAAGACGCGCATGGTCTTGTCGTGGCTGCCAGCGGCGACATAGCGGCCGTTGGGCGAAAAGGCGGAGCCGTAGACGTAATTGGAAAAGCCGCTGAAGCGGCGGACTTCCTCGCCGGTCGTTTTCCACAGGTAAGCGGTGTGGTTATCGCAACCGGTCATGAACATGGTGCCGTCGCGCGAGAGAGTGAGGCCGTTGACGTCTTTTTCGTGGGTATAGGTTTTCGCCTCCTTGCCGGACTTGACGTCCCACAGTTTGGCGGTCGTGTCCCAGCTGGCCGACAGGACCTGGCGATTGTTCGGATGGAAAGCGACGCCCCAGATTTGCTTGGTGTGGCCCTTGAGAACGATCTGCTCCTTGCCTTGCAAGTCCCAGACGCGCACGGTCATGTCCAGGCCGCCGGAGACGGCGAAGCGGCCGTCGGCCGAGAAAGCGACCGCGCGAATTTCCTCGCTATGGCCCTCCAGCTTGCGGATTTCACCGACCGGGCCGGGACCGCCATTGACCGGGGTGACAACCAGGCGGCTGGCCAGCTGGTCGAGGCGCTTGACGGCCTTGAGCCGGCTCAAACCGGTCAATTCGACCACGGCCTGTTCGTACCAGTGGGCGGCGCGGCGCTGCAGGTTCAGCTTGGCCGGGTCTTTTTCCGCGAGGGCCAGGTCCCACCAGCCATCGGCGACCAGGATCTGATCCTTGGCGGCCTTGGGCCGGGTTAAATCCAGCCGCGCTTGTTTTTGCAAGGCCGGGTCGCTGCCCATGGCCAACAGCGGCAGGGCCCGGGCCCACTTGCCCTTCGCGAGGCCGTAATATTTGCCCAGTTCCAGGTTGGCTTCGCCGTCTTTGGGGTCTTTCTGGAGCCGGTCGATATACGGCCGCAAGCGGGCGAAGCCTTTTTCCAGGGCCAGCGCTTCCGCGTTGCGTTCCTTAACAGCCCTGACCAGAGGAATGCTTTTGGCTTTCTCGGCGGCGTTTTCGGCGATCTGTCCGAATTGCCGGGCCAGCGGGTAATTGTCCTGGTCCACCGCTTCGCCGATCAGGGGCAGGACCAGATCGACCAGGGCCTTGGCCGCTTCCTTGCTGTCGGTGAAAACGGCCACAACATCCAGGGTGGTCGCCCGCAACTCCAGGGCATCGACTTCGAAAGACCGGGCCAGCTTATCGACGGCGGTCATGGCCAAAGCGGCGTCCCCCGCTCGTGCGGCCAGGTTGCGCGCCTCGCGGAACAGCACGTAGCGATCGCCCGCGTCCTTGCTTTGCTCGCCCTGATCGAGGAACGTGACGGCCAGCTTGACCTTGGCCTGGGCCTGGGTGGCCTGGGCGATGTCCTCGCCGAAGACATCCTTGAGAATTCCTTCCGACCGGGCCAATTCTTTTTTGGCGGGCACGGGCAGTTTTTTGACCTCGTCTCCCGCCTGGCCCCAAGCGATTGGACTCAAGGCCATCA
>CAZFGM010000431.1:0-6543 GCA_964518515.1 uncultured Alcaligenaceae bacterium
ATGGTTCGTCATGGGATTTTTCCAATCTTGGTTTTAATAATGGGTGCCGGTTGGGCACGAGGGGCTTCGGAACCGCTCGTGGAAAAAAAAACGCCGCCGGTCGTCCGGACGTGGGGCGATTTGTTCGATCAGCCCATCCTGACCCTGGCCGACGGCAACCAGGTCCGCTTGGGACTGGAGGCCACCGAGGTGCCGCGGAACAGTTCTTTTCTGGTTTACGCTCTCCTGAACGGCACTCGCTGGGAACCCAAAGGGGAACGATCCTTGGGACCCTTGCAGGTGGAAATGATCCGGCGGAATGGAAAACGAGGAGAAGAGAAGGCGCGACTAAAGGATTTGGGGAAGTTCGGCATGGATGTCGTCAAGGCCAAACATTTGCTCTTCGCCGCGACCGTCACCACCGGACGGGCGGGTATTTATCAGCTCGACTTTAAGGGACCGGACGACACCATCGTCGCCAGTGCCACCATCTCTGTCATGCAAAAAGAGGGCCCTGGCTGGCTGGCGTTCGGCTTTCCCATGCGCGATCAAGAGGAGGCGATCAAAAAACTTCGGGACGACAAGGAGGACAAAGTTCGCGCGCCGGTTAGCCTGCAGGACCGCACCTGGGCGGTGCCTGTCTGTCGCGGGGATTATCCTTTCCTGACCCGGCCCGACGGCCCCCGGGAGATTCCCCTGACCAAGCTTCTGCCGCGCTGGGTTTACGATCATCCGGATTTCCGCCTGCACTTGAAGGCGGATGAGAAAGTCCTGTACGTGGAATCCGAAATCGACCTGCTCCTTTCCAACCCCCGCGAGCATTGGTTGTGTCGCCTTTGGGTCAACGGCCAACCCTATTCCCGGGGGGAAGTTGGCGTCGAGAACCGCAAAGCACTTGAGGCATTGAAACGCCGGGTGGCCCTGGGAAAGAAATTGCACCTCGATTGGGACTTCGACCCGGCTGTGTTCGGCACCCGCAAGGGTGACCGTGTCGCCGTGCAGCTGGTATTCTGTCCTTTCGGCTGGCAGGAGGTCGCCGATTGGGACCGGCGCGATCGTTTCAAGAAGGAAGCCGTTCCCAAGGCCCGTTTCCAGGGTCCACTGGTCACTCCCAAGGCGGAATTCATCGTTCGCTGAGGCCGGCATGCTCACCTTGGAAGACCGCCTCAAGCAGCAGGCGCGCAGCCTGGGCTTCGATCTGGTCGGCATCGCCCCGGCCCAGCCGGCCGACGGTTTTGACCGCCTTCACGAATGGCTGGCCCGCGGCTACGCCGGCGACATGGCATACCTGCACCGCCATGGCGAAGCCCGCCGCCATCCCGCCTCCATCCTGCCCGCGGTTCGCAGCGTCGTCATGGTGGCGCTCAATTACAAACCCGCCGCTGCTGATTCGCCCACGCGGAATCCTGACATGCCACGGGAGAATTCCGCGAACGCTAAACGGCAAGCCGGGAAAATTGCGCGCTACGCCTTGGGGGATGATTACCATAACGTGCTCCGCGGCAAACTCAAACAACTTCTCTATTGGGTCCAGGAGCACGTTCCCGGCTGTGCCGGCCGAGCCGTCGTCGATACGGCCCCGCTGTTGGAACGCGATTTCGCGCGCCGGGCCGGCCTGGGCTGGTTCGGCAAAAATACCATGCTGCTGCATCCCAAGCTGGGGAGTTATTTTTTCCTCGGCGCCCTGCTTCTGGATTTCGAAATGCAGGCGGATGCCCCGTTCGCCGCTAACCACTGCGGCACCTGCACCGCTTGTCTTGATGCCTGTCCCACGCAAGCGTTCCCGGGCCCCGGTTGGCTGGATTCGCGCCGTTGTATCAGTTACCTGACCATCGAGCTGCGCGGCCCGATCGCGCCCGAGCTGCGGCCCGCGCTGGGCGACTGGCTGTTCGGCTGCGATATCTGTCAAGAGGTGTGTCCGTGGAACCGCAAGGCGCCGGCGGCCACGGAACCGGCCGTGTTCCCCCGCGCGGATTTAGTGGCTCTGGACCTCGAGGAATTGGTCGGCCTGACGGAAAGCGAATTTCGCCGGCGCTTTCACGGGACCGCCCTGACCCGGGCCGGCCGGCGCGGGTTGTTGCGGAACGCCGCCCTGGTCCTGGGCAATACCGGGGACGCTGCGGCGCTGCCAGCCCTGGAACGGGCGCGGGCCGATGCCGATCCGGTGGTGGGCGAGGCCGCGGCCTGGGCCGCCGCGGCTATTCGCCAAAGGCTGGCCGGGAAAAAGGAATTGCCAATGGTCAATTGATGTCCGGTTTCTTACTACCGACGCGAGGAGAAACGACATGCCTGGAATGTTTAGCGGGGAGCCGAAGGCGGCGGCGTTGCCGAACGGTCGCCTTCGGCTCCCCGTTAAACGGAGAGAAATAGTTTTGCGGCTCCTCTCCGCGCGGTAGAATTGCTTGTGACCATGGAAGCTCAATTTACTTGTCCCCGGTGCCGGTTGCTCCTGGGCGTGCCCGCCAGCGCGGTGGGCAAGCGGGCGCTGTGTCCGAGTTGCAGCTCGGTGTACCGGGTGATCACGGAAACGGTCCCGGCGGCGGTGGCCCCGCGACCCGCGCCGGCGCCGGCCCCACGGGTGGCGCCGCGTGAATCTCCAAGGCCGCGGCCGGCCAGGCCGCGGACGCCGGTCGAATCCTGGGTTGAACCGAAAGCCCCGCCAAAGTCGCGCGCCACGCTTTGGATCATGGTGGCGTCGGTCGTCGGCATCCTGGCGATTGCCGGCTATTTCTTTCTCGACGAGCGCGACCTGTTGCCCTGGAAATGGCAAGAGCTGGTTTCCAAGGAAGGAGGCTTTCGCGTGTCCATGCCCGGGGAGGCTACCCGGCAGGAAATATTGCCAGGTGCAGGAAAAGTAAAAATGGCCTCATACGAAGTGCAAACCAAGGCACACTATAAAATCGAATTCTTGCAAGCCGGAAAAGGTCTTGGGCAATTCGGAGTGAAAGACATGGAGCAGCTAATCCTGGCCACCCTCCCGGCCGGTTACAAGATCCGAACCTCTCGCGATGTGTTTCTTGGCCAGGTCTTTCCCAGGCAGAACTCGGGCAGGGAATTGGTAATTGACGGACCTGAAACCGTTTTGGTGATGCGGATTTTTTATGCCAATAATCGAATGTATGTCCTTAGGATTGAGGGGATTGATCTAGCGCAGGATTCCTATAACGTCAAGAAATTCATGAATTCCTTCCACCTCCTTCGCCAATAACGGCCGACACAGTTCATTCGTCGGGTCTTTCCCGGTAGCGATCGTCGGGAGGATAACGGCGGGGTGGGGGTTCGTCCTCGTCCCTTTCATATCGCCGGCGGGGCGGGTAAGGTTCTTCCCCTTCGAAATCGCCCCGATAGCGGCGGCGGGCTTTGTGGGCTCTGCGCCAGGCCCGATATTCCTCCCGGCCAACGAGGGCCATAACGCCGGCGGCCAGCAGGCCCGACCCGCATAATACGCTGATCACACCGTCGATGAAAAACCCGGCGCCGATCCGCGCGATTCCTGCAGCCAGGTTGAGGACGCCGAAGATGATGGAGCCAATGCCGTTGCCCAGGGTGTCCTGGGCGGCCCCGTTAACACTCTGGACACCAACGTAGATGAATCCCCCGCCGATTAATCCCAGGAACAGGCCGGCACAGACGACGATGCCCAGGACCTCCGCCAGGCGATCACCCCTGAGGTCACCAGGAGCCCGATCCTTCGCCTCCAGGCTAAGGGCAACAATTAAAACCACCAAGATGTTGGCGAGAATCAGGCCGCCAAAAACGATCCAGGCTATGCCCGCGCCGCGGACCGTGCCGGGAAACACGGGTTCGTCTTCCGGATACCGTCGATCGTCGTAATCATTCATGGCCGGCTCCTGGCCCGCTCCACGTAGAAAACATCCGGACAGGTTTAACCTGTCAAGCAAATGGACAGGTTGCAATTCTGTCCTACATTAAACGAGGACATCGACCCTTTATGGGGGCGCTGGAATTGTCTGTCAAGGATATTATTTGTGAGTTTTTTCCTGAGGCGCTCATGCAAATTCGCGGCGTCATTCCGCCCGTGGCCACCCCGATGCAGGCCAATGAAGACCTGGACCTGCCCCGGCTGAAATGGTTTATCGACCATCTCATCAGTAATGGGGTGCACGGGATTTTCGTCCTGGGCACCAACAGCGAGTTCTACGCCCTGGACGAGCGTGAGAAACAAGAGGTGATCGCCACGGCGGTGGCCCACGTGCGCGGCCGGGTGCCGGTGTTCGCCGGCACCGGCGCCGAGTCCACGCGCGAGGCCGTCCGCCTGACCAAGATGGCGGAGAAGGAGGGCGTGCAGGGCGTTTCCGTGATCACGCCGTATTTCGTCCTGCCCTCGCAGCAGGAAATCTTCGACCATTATCGCCGCATCGCCGAAAGCACTTCCGTGCCGGTGGTCCTGTACAACAACCCGGCCACCTGCGGCGGCGTCAAGATCGACCCCGACACGGTGGCCCGCCTGGCCGAGATTCCCAACATTCTGGGAATCAAGGATTCAAGCGGCGATTTGCAAAACACCAACGAATACATGCGCGTGGTGCCGGACCGCTTCAGCGTCTTGCAGGGCCGCGACACCCTCATCTATCAGGCACTGATGTTCGGCGCCCGCGGCGCGGTGGCGGCGACGGCCAACATCGCGCCGCGCCTGGTCGTGGACATTTACGAGGCGTGCGTTCGCGGCGACCATGCCGCCGCCAAGGCCGCCCAACTCCGCCTCAACCCGGTCCGCCTCAGCCTGACCCTGGGCACCGCGCCTGGCGGCGTCAAAGCCGCCCTGGCCCTGCTCGGCCTGCCCATCGGTCCGAGCCGCGCCCCGGTGGCGCCGCTGCCGCCGGACAAGCAGCAGAAGATGCGGGCCGCCCTGGAACTGGCGGGCTTGCTGAAACGGGGGGTATAGGTGGAGTACAGGCTTTAGACTTGGTCGGACACAGGCTGAAGCCTCAGCCCGCGAGCGCCCTACTTGCCGAAACGCGACGTCTTTCAAGGTTTTTTCCCAACTAACCTTATTTTGGTTCTTCTCCAAAGCGAGTGGGTAACTTTTGGGCAAAATCAGATGCTGCTGGAAAGAAGGGAGAAGCCATGCCCATGCACGATTGGACCTTGGTAAGGTCCGGAACGTATCACAACTTCCACTATCGCTGGATTGCTTCGATCATGGATCGGCTAAATGCGGGGCTGCTGCCACCTGGATTCTTCGCCATGGCTGAGCAGTTCGTCGGCCGGCCGGAAACGGACGTGGTAGCCCTGCAAACCAGTTCGCCGGCAAAGGACCCCATGATCGGCAACGGCGGGGTCGCGGTCGCCACCCAACGGCCGATCACACGCTTCGTCTTGACGCTCGAACAGGAGCGGTATGCCCGCAAGGCCCACCGCATCGCCATTCATCACGAGGTGGGCGAGGTCGTCGCCGTCATCGAGGTCGTGTCGCCGGGCAACAAGGACCGCAAGCATTCCCTGCGGTCGTTTGTGGAGAAGGCGGTCGAACTGATCGACCAGGGGGTGAATCTGCTCATCGTGGATCCATTCCCCCCCGGTCACCACGATCCGCAGGGAATCCACAAGGCGATCTGGGACGAGTTCACGGACCAGCCTTTTGAGCTGCCGCCGGACAAGCCGCTGACCCTCGCCGCCTACCAGGCCGAGCCAACCAAGACGGCCTATGTCGAACCGATCGCGGTTGGCGATCGGCTGCCTGACATGCCGCTGTTTTTGTGCGAGGAGGTCTACGTCTCTGTCCCGTTGGAAGAAACCTATCAGACAACCTGGAATGTCCTGCCGGCGGAGCTGCGCCGCTTGCTGGAACCCCCGCCGGCTCGTTGAGGGCAGGAACGAAAGAACTTCCTCAGGCTCCATTCAATCGGTGAAACCGGCCGGTTGGAAACCGGCCGCCACACCTCTTTGGCCGTGCAGCCATCTTATAGGGGTCGGGGATGATCCGTTGCTATTCGGCTGCGTCAAGAACCTCCCCCCGTCTGTTGTAACCTCATTGCCTCTTGCTGGCATTGGTCCGCCAATTCCTGGACCCCCATCGTGCGATAGCACTTCACCAGGTCCGACAAGGCGGCGGCGAATTCCGGGACGCTGAGCAGGCGTTGTTCTTTCTGGACCGCCCGCAGTTGTTCGAGGCAATCGCGGGCGGCGATCAGGTCGCCGCGGCCCAGATAGGCCTGGCCCAGATAACGAAGGATTTTTGCCCCCTTGCCATCGAGGACGGCCCACTCCGCCGGTCGGTAGATGTCGAGCCGGTCAATCACCTTGTCGAAGTCGCGCTGGGCGAGCAGCCGGCGCACGTCGCGAAACAACTCATCCTGCTCGCCGGGCCGGGGGCCCGAAGGCGGCGGGGATTCCGCCTGGGCGAGAACCTGGTCCAGGTCGCTGGTGTTGCCGGCCGCGCACGCTTCCAGGGTCGTCAACAGCTGGCGGGCGTCCGGGAAACGCCGGGCCGGATCGACGGCCAGGCAGCGGGCGATCAGGCGGTCGAGCCAGTGAAAATCATGGCGGATTTCATTGTGCGCGGTGGAAGCGGGCGGGAAGTGCAGTTCCTCCTTCAGGCGA
>CAZFGM010000432.1:0-6534 GCA_964518515.1 uncultured Alcaligenaceae bacterium
AGGAATTCCTCGCTGGCCAGCTTTTTCCATTGGGATTCCTCGTCATCTTCGGCAACCAGAAGAAGGACCCTAATGGGTTGGTTAGGCCCAATTCGCGAACCTACTTCCGAAGGAATTTGCAAATGGTCCTGGGACGTTAACGTCGTAATGAATTCAAAAGCTTTCACGATCCACCCCTTGCAGGAAAAGATAACCTGGCCGATATCAAATTTTTGTCTTACAGTAGTTTATTTTAGATTACCCCAATCAAATGGCCGAAGCAATCCGATCCTTTAACAGAAATAGCTTCCAGCCTCCTTGCCAAGGTTCAGGGGGGGAATCAACTTCCAGTTTTTCCCGAGCATTGCCCCTCAGGGTGGCGCCCCTTGGGCGAGCTGGTCCGCGGGCGCGCGAAGCACGTTGGCCGCGGTGCCAAAGCGTTCCAAGAGGACCGCCGTCAGACGCGGGCCAACCCCCGGCACCAGGTGAAGGGCCAGAAGGTCGTGGAGGTCATCGGGCACGGGTTACCTTTTTATCTCACCAACTTGGGAATGGCGTTGGTCGCCAGGGAGGGGACCGGATAAGAGGCTGATCCCAGGCAAGGCGAGGAAACCCGATGGTGCACCCTCCGCCCAACTACTGCTTCCTCAGGTCCACCCCAACGACGTCGCCGGCGGCGTTACGGGCATAGAGCCGGCCTGCGGCAAAGGCCGGGGCCGTCCAGCATCGGCCCGACAAAATCTTCGCCTGGGCCAAAGGCTTATACGCCTTCGGGGTTGCCTCGGCTATTACCAGTTCCCCGCGTTCGCTGAGCACAACTAGTTTTCCGGCGACGACGATCACCGTGCCATAACCACCCGGCCCGGGCACCGACCACCGCACTTTGCCGGTTTTCCAAGCGAGGCAGGTCACCTGCGTGTCATCGAAACCGTAAAGGAAGTCGTCCCACAGGACGGAGCTGCTGAGGAAGTTCTTCATGTGTTGGTGGCGCCAGAGTTCCCGCGGGCCGCCCGGGGCAAGATCGAACTGGGCGCAGCCGACGCCGTGACCGCTCGAGACGAATAGTTTTCCATTCCGCACGATGGCGTCGGCCGCGTTTTGATCCCACGTCGTTTTCCAGGGGATTTTCCACAGGACTTTACCGGACTCGGTCTGGACGCCGACGACCTCATGGCCGCTCAGCAAGGTGAAGGCTGGTCGGCCATCTTGAAGGTAGGGGACCGGGGACGAATAGCCGGGCCGGCCCGGGCCGTTGTCCCACAGGATGCGGCCGGTGGTTTTGTCCAGGGCCACGCCGGCCGTGCCCACGGCCAGGATCAGCTTCTCCCCCACCAGCAGCGGCGAGCCGGAGAATCCCCAGAAGACGCGATAGTCCGCCTTTTTCTTTGGCGAAGGCTCGAACTTCTTCGACCAGACTACCGCGCCGCTGGCCGCGTTCAGACAGAAGCAGTGTCCGGACCGGCTGAGCGTGTAGACCCGATCCCCCTCCACCAAGGGCGTGGCATTGGGACCGCCCTCATAGGCGAGCGGATCGAGCGGGCAAGGATAGGAATGCTTCCAGATTACTTTTCCGCTGGCGGCGTCGAGGCAGAAAACACTGTCCGTGTCGGACGTGTTGCCCAGGGTATACACGCGGCCGCCGCCGACTGCCAGGGAGGAAAAGCCCTTGCCCACCGACGCCCGCCAGGCGATCTTCGGCCCGCCGGCGGGCCAGGACCAGGTCCAGCCGGTTTCGTCGGAGGTGCCGTTGCGGTTGGGCCCGCGCCAGCCGGGCCAGGAGGTTTTGTCATCACCCGAAGCACAGGCCAATGCTCCCATACCCAGGACGACGGTCAGAAGAAAAACTGGGTTGGACTGCAACTTCCCCATGGTGTTTCCTTTTTTCAGAGCAGGGCGCTTTTGCAAGTCCCCCTCAAGGTCGCGGCGCTTGTCCCAGCAGTTTTTGCTCTTCTTCTTCCAGAATGATAACGCGCGGCGAAACGGCGATGTTGAAGCCGCTGGCTTGGCGGCCGTAACCGACGTTGCGGAACAGCCGGCTGAGGTAGGGAATCCGGCTCAACACCGGAACGCCGAACTCATTGCGGGCTTCCATCACGGATTGGTAGCCTCCCAGGACGGCGGTGCCGCCATCCGGAACGAAACCCCCGGTGTTCAAGCCGATGGTGGTGAAGGCGAGCTGCGGCAGGAATACCTGGAAGATGCGTTCAGGCGGGCCCACGGTCTTGCCTTTGCCCGGTCCATAGAGCACCGTCGGCACGGGGATTTGTATGGGCACCAGTGGCGCCCGCAGGTTGGGAAATGTGAAGGTGCCATTGACGCCGATGCGGACGAAACGGCGGTCGGCCGAAACGGCGGGAGTCACTTGAAAAGCGGCGCCGGCCTGGGCCACGGCCGGCCGGCCCAGGGCCGGATTTGCTGGTGGCTTCACCGGCGGAGACGCCTTCGCTGAAGGAGGCAGCGCGGCCGGAACAACGCCTGCTGCACCCGCGGTCGCGAGCACATTGGCCGGGTCGGTCTGCTTGGCAACCGCCTGGCGTTTTTTCTCCGCCGCGGTTTTCATTTCTCCCAGTCGATCTTGAACCTTGCGGGTCAGGCCCGTGCGCTCTTCGCGAAGTAGCTGCGAATCTTCCTGAAGTTTCAGGAGACATTGGTGCAATTGTTCCTGGGCCTGGTCCGGATCGGTGGCCGGCGATTCCGCCCGGGCCAGGGTGTCGGCCACTTCTTGTTTCAGCTTGTCGGCGGCGGCCTGATTCTGCTGCTGGAATTTCCGCAACAGTTTGGCCTCGAAATCCGCCCGGCTTTTTTCCTGGATGAAAGGAACAAGAACCAAAGCCGCGGCAATCCCCAGCAACGACTTCCCTGACATGGCGGCACCCGGAAAAAAGAAATCAAGTTTGCGCCTACCTCCTATTAATAGCCAGCGGGGGGATAAAAAGAAATAAGAAATAAAAAGAGACTGTAGCAAACTTGTCGGGATGGTAGCCCCCTTCAGGGGGTTTTCCGCGCCAGCGGTGTAGGCCCGCCGTTCACGGCGGGTTGCAGTGACCTCATCCCCTGAGAACCCCGTTCACGGGGTTTCTCGCGGTTTGCCTTTAGGCACCCAGGCTAGGGCTGAAGCCGAACAGCGAGAAACCCCGTGAACGGGGTTGGAAAACCAAGGACGGTTTTCCCACAACCCGCCCTCAAGTGGCGGGCCGACACCGCTTCGCGGCAAGCCCCGTGAACGGGGCTGAAAACAGAACCACATCCCGAATAATTTGCTACAGTCCTCTGATCTGAATGGGGCTGAAAACAGAACCACATCCCGAATAATTTGCTACAGTCTCAATAAAAATCGCCAACCATTTCCCGCTTCATCGTTACCGTGTGAATTCCCCAAAGCCGTGTCAGAGAATCGGCGACAGCAGGCGGCAGGCGTTTTCCAGGAGACGGGCGGCGAAGGGGCGGCGGGTATACACCGCGCGGTCCAGGCGGATCGCGTCGCCGAGATCGCGCAGAAACGCCTCCTCCAAAATCGCCACGGCTTGCGGCGAATAGATCAGGCAATTCACCTCGAAATTCAAATACAAGCTGCGGTTGTCCAGGTTGGCGGTGCCCACCGAGGCCCACTGGCCATCGACGAGGATCACCTTGGAATGCATCATGCCCTTGGTGTATTGGTAGATTTTGACGCCGGCGGGCAGCACCTCTTTCCAATAATAGCGAGCGGCGAGTTGGGGAATCCACTTGTCCGGACGGAACTGGCCGAGAAAGCGGACATCGACGCCGAGATAGCCGGCCAAGCGGAGGGCATCGAGCAAGCCGGGGTCGGGCACGAAGTAGGGGGAGGCGATCCACACGCGCTCGCGGGCCTTCAAAATGGCGGCGAAATAAATCTCGCGGATGGCCTTCAAATCGCGGTCGGGGCCGGATTCGATGACTTGCACCGGGTAGGGGCCGCCCGCGTCGGCCACCTGAAAATAGCGCGCCTGGGCCGGGTCGTCGCGCAGGCGCTCGCCGGCGGCGAAATCCCAGTCCTCGGCGAAGACGCGCTGCAAATCGCCCACGGCCGGGCCGCGCAGGCGCAGGTGCGTATCGCGCCAGTAGCCAAAACGGGGATTCATACCGAGATATTCGTCGCCGATGTTCAGTCCGCCGATGAAGCCGATGTCGCCGTCCACCACCATTATTTTGCGGTGGTTGCGCATGTTGACCTGAAAGCGGCGGCGGAACGGATTGATCGGCAAAAACACGCTGGTCTGGCCGCCCGCCTGGCGCAACGGCTTCAGGCTTTTCGACGGCAGCTTGTGCGAGCCCATGGCGTCGTACAGGAAGCGGACCTGGACTCCCTGCCGGGCTTTCTCGGCCAAGAGATCGAGAAACTTGGTGCCGATTTCATCCGCATGATAAATGAAGAATTCCAGATGGATGTGATGCTTGGCGGCTTGAATGGCGTCCAGCATGGCGTTAAACGCCGGCTGACCGTCGAAGTAAAAATCCACGTGATTGCCCAGGGTCAAGGGATAGGCCCCGAAGCGATCGGCGAGCAAGGCCAGGCGCTGGGCGACGGACAGCTCGCCGGCGGGCCGGCCGGCCGCGTCGGGCCGGGTAAATTTTCCCGAGGCCGATTCATAACCCGGCGGATAGGGCGGCAAGGCGTATTTCAACTTGTGCCGCCGTTTCCGCTGCAGCGGCCTGCTAATGTGCTGGTAGCCGAACAGCACAAAAAAAACGGCCCCGGCGAGCGGTAAAAAAATTACGACCAGGCACCAGGCCGTCGCCGAGGTCGCGTTGGTCTTGGTCATCAGCACCCAGGATATGGTGGCCACGTTCACGACCAGGACCAGGATGCCGAACACGACCGGCAGCCATTCGAGGAATTCCGCCCAGACGTCGAGCAGCCAGGCCATGGCATTGTGGCTCCGAAGGGATTTATCCGGAGAAGAAAAATCCGAAATACGAATATCGAAATCCGAAACAAATCCGAAATCCGAATATAAAAAACAAAAACAAAATTGGTTGGGGATTGGTTTTGGATTTAGAATTTCGGTATTCGAATTTGTTTCGGATTTCGATATTCGGATTTCCGATTTTATTTTTTGCGGCCGCAGATTTCCCGCACCAGGGCGGCATTCTCCCCTACCTGGTCGCCGAGCTGCTGATACATGCCCACGATCAGGGCATCGGTCGGTTTGATGCTGGTCAAGGCGGTTTCGAAACATTGCCGGATTTCCGCGAGGTTGCCGATGCGCCGGCCGGCGGCCAGGACCTTGTACACCAGGCACGGCTTCTTGACTGACTGAATCACCTTGAACATGCGCGGCGGGTCCGACGGCAGATAAATCTCGCCCAGCGGCAGGTCCTTTCCAAGAAGTTTCTGAAACTCGTCGCGCGGCCGGGTCAGATAGTACAGGCAGCACATGTAGTAATCGACGTCCCACTTGCGCTCCTCGGCGAGCTGGATCAGCTCGGGATTGTGCGCCGACAAGCCCACCAGCACGCCTTGCTTGCGAATGCGGGCCAGGAGGTCGGTGAGAACGGTGAGCCGTTTCTGCCGGTGCAGCCGTTCGGCCAGGGCGCCGTGCGGCGCGATGCCGATAGGCTTGCGCCGCGCGGCGGCATCGATGAGCTCGGGATGCTGGTCCCAGTCCGACTTGCCCAGGCATAGCCAGTGCATGGCGCCGCCGTTTTTGCGATACAGGTCGAGGTCCTGCAAGGTGCGGTCGGCGTAGCTGTTCTGCCAGGTGTTGACGCCGGCCTGCTCGCAGCGGCGCAACAGCTCGACCACGCGCTGCGGCGTGTGCCAGTCCGTCTGGTGCCGGCTCAAGAGGCGGTTGAAGTGCGCGTAGCCGTAAATGGGATTGCCGCCAATGATGAGCCGGTTGACCTGATGCGGGCCGAGGCGGATAGTGGGTAAGGTTTGCGCCGCGGGGGGTTGTGCTCCTGTGGTTGGGGCGCTTGCCACACTCGCTCCGGCGGCCAGAGCAGCCGTTTGGTGCAGAAAATGGCGACGCGTTGAAGAATCCCTGGCATCATTGAGGTTCACGATTGCCTCCACATTTGCTAGCCCTTGTTTTTTCGAAGCAATTTCGGTGCTATTTTTTCGGCTTTCCGGGCTGAGGCCTCGAGGACGGTAACCCCTACCAAATCTTTGTTGCGGTAATGCAGCAGGATTCCGCCATCGTCTACCTCAACGGTAGGAGTGGTTTTTTGCGGGCGTTTGAGACTGATGTAAAGCACATCCGCTTCCCCATCGTAATCCAACCAAAGTCTCCTGGCCGGGAATTGAACCACTTGTTGGGCCAAGGCCAGGGCGCCGCCGATGGCTTTCCGCTCTTTGGTTAGCGTTGCCATATTATTTATACCGTCCCTGCTTTTGATGGGAGACAGCCGAGCCAAACAGGATTGTAAAAAGGATTGAGCTTTTTTGCAAGTTGCTGGACAATGGTTCCCGCCCAATTGTGTAATTTAGGCAGCGAGGATTTTTGCGATGCGGGCAGCACGCTTGTTATTCTATACCCACGGGGTGTAGTCGCTCCAGCATCGTAAATTAAGCCGCGAAACGCTGGAAACCAT
>CAZFGM010000433.1:0-6508 GCA_964518515.1 uncultured Alcaligenaceae bacterium
TGAAGCTGATGGTGCCGCTCTTGATCTTGTCCTTGCGGACGTTGTCGCCGTCGAGGTACAGGTACAGCGACGTTTCCAATTCGCAGGCGTGCGAGCAGCCGCCGGGGAATTTGCTCTGCCGCCAGCGTTTGAGGAACTCCGGGTCCACGGTCAACAGCCGCCACCAGGCGGCGAGCACGCACTCGGCGTCGGTCTCGAGGTTGGTGCGGCGCGACACCAGGTCCAAGTTCGGCATGTTCGAGCCGTGGCCGTTCAACAGGATGATCTTCTTGAAGCCGTGGTAGGCGAGCGACTTGGTGATGTCGAGCACGTGATGCATGAAGTGCTCGAAGTCGTTGTTGATGGTGCCGGGAAAGTCCATGACGTGGCCGGTGTAGCCGTAGCACACGGTCGGCAGAATCAGAATCTTGTCGGGCACCTGCTTGCCGGCGCCGCGGGCGATCTCGGTCGGGCAGATCAGGTCCACGTCGAGCGGCAGATGCGGCCCGTGCTGCTCGACCGCCCCGCACGGCACGATGCACACCTTGCCCAGGGCGATGGCGTCGTTGATCTCCGGCCAGGTCAGTTTTTCATAACGATACTCGGTAGCGGCGCGGCTCATGATGGACTCCTCTCGGAAAAAGGTGGCGATACTCCGTCGCCTATTTTCCGGAGAAGTGGGCCGGTGTCCAGGGAAAAGCAGGAGAAGGTCGATTCAATGGACCTTTTTTCTTCCGGCAGGAATTGATGAACCCCTTTTTCGAGATCATCTGCCCCTGGCCAACCCCAATCCGTTCGCTACAATAAAAGCCAGTTCGACAGGTTCCCTGGCATGTGCCGGGGACAAAAGGGAAAACGGTGCGAAGCCGTTGCGGGGCCGCCGCTGTGATCGGCCAGGTCCGCGAACCAGCGCCACTGTGCCATGGGGCATGGGAAGGCGGTTGCGGGCCGTTATGAGCCGTAAGCCAGAAGACCTGCCTGTCGAGGGTTGTTTCGATGCTTCGGCCTCAAGCATCCGGACAGGCAGTCTTTCTGCACGGGGTCCGGTGGGCCGAAGCCAAACCGTTTTTGCCCGACCCGGCAGAAAGGACTGTTCTGATGCGCTCCCGCTCCGTTCCCCGTCCTGCGTCCGCGTTCACCCTCATCGAAGTTTTGGTGGTCATCGCCATCATCGGCATTCTAATTTCCCTGTTGGTGCCGGCGGTGCAAAAAGTCCGCACGGCGGCCGCCCGCACCCAGGGGGCCAATAATTTGCGGCAACTGGCCATCGCCGTCAACAGCTACGCCGGCGACAAAAAAAGGTTGCCTTGGGATGCCGAAGTGTTGACCCCGTGGAACTGGCCACGGCCCATTCCCAATCCGTACAAGACGGCCTACTGGTTCGGCGAGGAAACCATCATGGCCGGCAATTTCAAGATCCCGCAGTACAATTCCCAGGGCGGCCTCTTGACCCCCTATTACGAAAACAACACCGCCGTCACCCACTGCCCGCGCTTCGACGGCTACGGCATCCTGCCCGTCTATCAGGGCTTGACCGCCGGCTACGCCTATAACCGCCACGTGGCCGGAAAGAAAATGATTTACCTCGCCACGTCGTCCACCTTCTTGTTCACGGAAGTGACGCAACTGCAAAACGCCGGCGGCACGTTGCAAGAGCCCTATGCCGGCCGGTTCAACGCCCCCACGGTCTTTCTCACCGATCGCTTCAAGGCGGCGGCGACCATGACGCATTTCCGCTGGGACGGCCTGGCCAACGTCGCCTTCCTCGATGGCCATGTGGAAACGCGGACCGAGGTCCCCGTGGCCAGTCCGCCCGGCTGGTCGGCGCTCTTCAACCAGGCGCGGGCCAAACACCGGCTGGGGTTCCTGGCCGACGTGGATGGGCCCTATACCGGGGAATAATTGCGGATTGCGGATTGGGGACAGGTCCAACAGGAAAGAAAATGCCAATTGCCAATTACCAATTGCCAATTGAGGAAATGTTATGCTTCTTCCAATTTTCAATTGGCAATTGGTAATTGGCAATTGGCAATTGGCAATTGGCAATTTCTTCATTTGTACCAGGCCATGGTCTCGGCCATGGCGTCGCTGAAAGCGACGCGCGGGCGGTAGCCCAACTCGCGCTCGGCTTTGGCGATGGAGAAATCGAGGTTGAGGCCGAGGAACTTGAGGGTGGCGAAGTTGAGGCGCGGGGCCTGGGTGTAGCCGCGAAAGCGCGCCCAGGACTCGCTGACACGCGTGGCGATCTTGGCCAGCCACAGGGGCGGCCGGCGCGTCGGCCGCGCCAGGCCCAGGGCGTCGGCGATGGCGCCGATGAATTGCTCCTTCGACACGAACTCGCCGTCGGTCAGGTTGTACACTTGGCCGACGGCTTGTTGACTGTCGATGGCCAGAAAGACGGCCTCGACCAGGTTGCGAATGAAAATGGTGTTGAGGGCCGTCTTGCCGCCGCCGGGAAAGCGGATTTGCCCCTTTCGCAAGGCGTCGATGATCCGCGGCAGAACCGTGCGATCGCCGGGGCCGTACACGAAACCCGGCCGCAAGACGACGACGGGCACGCCGAAATCGCGATAGTACTGCTGGGCCAGGTGTTCGGCTTCCACCTTGGATTGCGTGTAGCCGTCGCGGTGTTTGGCCGGCAGGGGCTCGGATTCAGCGGTGCCGTAATGATGGCGGGCGGCGTACACGCCCAGACTGCTCAGGTGCACGAAGCGATCCAGGGCCTTGCCCTTGCTGGTTTCGAGCAGGCCGCGCAGGCCCTCGACATTGACGGCCCGGTACTCCTCGAGCGGCCCCCAGTTGCCGACCTTGGCGGCGCAGTGAATCACAACCTCGATTTCTTCCAGGGCCCGGGCCGCCACCTGCGGATCGCGCAGGTCGCCGCGCTGAATGGTGACGCCCAGCTTTTCCAGCTCGGTGGTGTTGCTGGTTTGCCGCGCGATGGTGACGACCTGGCGGCCGCGGGCCACACAGGCCTGGGCCACATGGCCGCCGATAAATCCCGTGGCTCCGGTGATCAGGTAACGCATGGAGGATAGTGGTCAGAGGTCGGGGGTCAGTTGTCTAGTTGTACCCACTTTCCTTTGCACCGTCTATGATTCCCCTTTTCCTCCCGCGCGTTGCAGTTGCTCCGACAGGTAAAATTGAGACGGAAACGGTGACCACATGGTGGCCAAGATTTTTGCAAAGACTTTCACCAAACTTGCCGTAAGGCCGGCCGGCCAGGCGACGATGGGCCGACTGGATCGTTTCTTGGGAGAAGACTCCTTGCTGGCGTGAGGCGGTCGGTCGTCTTTGTTTCAGGAGCCGCGCAATCTGCGCCCCCTTGAAGCCGGTCTTGGCGTGCAGCAAGAAGTGGCTGGCGACGCGGGTGGAATAGTAATCGTCGCCGCAGCTTTGCCGAAAGTGGAAGACGGCTTTCACGACGCCCAACTGCTCGGGCGTCAAGGTCAAGGTCAACTCCTTTAGACCCGCTTGCGACAGCCTTGCCGCAAAGGGACATCCGTGGTCGCCATGGAAACACCTCCCTGTCATTGAGTCAGGAAGTAGTATACTCTGTAGAAAGTTCGCCCCAAGGGGGCAAAAATCCGTTTGGTGCTAGGGCATGGCCATCCTCATCGTCTTGCAAGGGCCGGAAATCGGCCGCAAGTACCACCTGGAAGACACGGGCACTGTTCTGGGCCGGCAGTTCGACGCCACGATTTGCTTGCCCGGAAAGCAGGTGAGCCGGCAGCACGCCCAGATTCTGTACCGCGAATCCGCCTATTACGTCGAAGACCTGGATAGCAGCAACGGCACCTACGTCAACGGCAAGCGCATCGCGCCGCGCGTGCCCGTGCCCCTCACGGAAAAAGACACCCTGCAAATCGGGCCGTATCTGTTTGCCTTGCGGCCGGCGCCGACGGTGGCGGCCACCGAAACCACACTGGTCGTCCGCGAGGAAGTCAGCGCCCTGGGCCTGACGCACAGCGTGTACAGCCAGGACCCGGCCGGCAAGCTGAAAGTGGTCCTGGATATCGCCCAGCACCTGTCCCGCACCCTCGACATCGAGCCGCTGTCGGACAAGTTTCTCGAGCACCTGATGGGGCTGTTTCCCCAGGCCGACCGGGCGATGGTACTGTTGTGCGAAGGGGACAAGCTGGTGGTACGCGGCCAGCGCTGCCGGCGCAAAGAGGACGCCAACGCCTACCCCTATAGCCGGACCATCGTGACCAAAGCCCTGCAAGGCGGCGTCGGCGTCCTCAGCGAGGATGTGCGAGCCGATCAGCGCTTTCAATCGTCGAGCACGCTGACCACGATGGATTTGCATTCGCTGTTGTGCGTGCCGCTCATCGGCCAGGAAGGCAAACGGCTGGGCGTGATCCAGGTGGATCGCTTCCGCCGCGGCCTGCCCTTCCGGGTCGAAGACTTGCACCTGTTGACGACCATTTGCTTGCAGGTGGCCATGGTGCTGGAGCTGGCGTCGCTGCACGCGGAAAAGCTGCAGGAAGAACGGCTGCACCAGGAGCTGGCCTTTGCCCGCGAGATCCAGCAAGGTTTTTTGCCCAGCGAGCTGGAAGGCTTTCCGCAGCGCGATTTCGACATTTTCGGCCGGGTGTTTCCCGCCCGGCAAGTGGCGGGCGACCTGTATGATTTCCTGCGCGTGCCGGGCGATCGGCTATCGTTTTTCATCGGCGACGTATCGGGCAAAGGCATGCCGGCGGCCTTGTTCATGG
Source organism: uncultured Alcaligenaceae bacterium (assembly GCA_964518515.1). Taxonomy (GTDB): domain Bacteria; phylum Planctomycetota; class Planctomycetia; order Gemmatales; family Gemmataceae; genus CAZFGM01. Next base: position 4,695 of record CAZFGM010000433.1, read on the forward strand.
TGGCGGTGCGGACCTTGTGCCGGCACCTGGCCCAGGCGACCTTGCCGCCGGCCGAGGCCCTGCGCCGGCTCAACGCCGCCCTTGCTGCCGATAATCCGTCAGGCATGTTCGTGACGCTGGTTCACGGCGTCTTTGATCCGGCCAGCGGCGCGCTCTCCCTGGCCTCGGGCGGCCATCCCGCTCCGCTGTTACGCCAGGACGACGGCCGCGTCGAGGAAGTCTCCCTGACCAACGGCCGCCTCCTGGGTTTCGAGGACGAGGACTTGCACCTGACCGATTGGCACGGACAGCTCACGCCCGGCCAGACGCTGGTTTTCTACACCGACGGCGTCACCGAGGCCCGCGAGCCGAACAAGAAAACCATGTTCGGCTTCGACCGGCTGGTGGAAGTGGTCCGCGGCTTGGACAACAGCCTGTCCCTGGAGGCGTGCGCGGAAAAAACCCGCGCCGCCATCGAGGCGTATACCAAGGCCCTCGAGCTGCAAGACGACGTGACCGTGCTGTTCTTGCGCCGGCGGTGACCACCTCTTCGTCCGCGGAATACTTGCAAAATCTTCACCGCTTCCTATGTCCATCCCATAAGGTTTTGGAGTCCCTGCCATGCTTATCATTCCCAATCGCGGATTGCCCTGGACCCCGATCGCTTGGTTGCTGGCCCTGGCGGCCACGCTTCCCGTGGCGGCGGTCGAACCCAAGCCTGCCAGCCCCAAGGGGCAGCGCGTCTTTTCGGCCGGCCATAGCTTTCACATGTTTGTTCCCGGCATCCTGGGCGATCTGGCCCAGGCGGCCGGCATCAAGGACCATGCCCAGGCCGGCGCTCAGGGCCTCGGCGGCTCGCGCGTCATCCAGCACTGGGACCTCGCCGACGAGAAAAACAAAGTCAAGCCCGCCCTGCGCGGCGGCCAGGTGGACGTGCTTACCCTCTCACCCATTTTCCTGCCCGACGAGGGCATCGCCAACTTCACCAAGCTGGCTCTGGAACACAATCCAAACATCCGCATCACCGTCCAGGAAATCTGGATGCCTTTCGACTGGAGCGAGCCGGTCATGAAAAAGGAACGGCCCAAGAAGGTGGACCGTAATGCCCGCACGGCCGAGGAATTGCGGACGATGCACGCTGCCTATTTCAAGAGCATGGACGAGCATGTCCGGGCGTTGAACAAGAAGCTCGGCAAGCAGGTGGTGTTCGTGGTCCCGGCCGGCCAGGCCGTGATCGCCCTGCGCGAGAAAATCATTGCCGGCAAAGCCCCCGGACTGAAAACCCAGGAAGACCTTTTCACCGACGCCATCGGCCATGCCAAGCCGCCGCTGCAAGTCCTGGTCGCTTACTGCCATTACGCGGTGATCTATCGGCACAGCCCGGTGGGCCTGCCGCTGCCGCCCATCCTGGCGAAAGCCAAGAATCCGAACTGGGACGAAAAGCTGAATCGCCTGCTGCAAGAACTGGCCTGGCAGGCGGTGATCCAGCATCCGCTCAGCGGGGTGTCGGCCAAGGTAAAGCCGTGATGGGGTGGAACATCGGCACCAGACGATAACGGCGACCGGGAATACCGCCTTTTTCTTGTGGTTACCGCCAATGATTGAGAATGTGGAGTTCGTCGGTAATGGGAATCCCGGAAGAAAGCAGTTTGCCCAGAGCCCGAACAATGTTCTGGGGCCTCATATCGCGCGTTGGATCGTTATCTTTGCGGACGACCAGATTACCCGGATGATGACCGCCGACCAACAGGACAAGCTCATGAAGCAGGCTGAAATCATCGTGGTCCTGGGTAAAAAGGGTTCGGCCATGGCGGATGGCATACATGAAATGGGCG
>CAZFGM010000434.1:0-2160 GCA_964518515.1 uncultured Alcaligenaceae bacterium
CAATTGGCTTCCCTGCCAGCTGGTGGTCGCTCGAATTTCCGGAAAGGAGGCGGACGAACCGGCGACGTGAGGGGACAGGGCCTCGGACACTTCCTGGCCCGTCGCGAAACGCGCGCTCGGCTGCTTGGCCATCATGCGCCGGACTGTCAGCACCAGTCCGCTGGGGGTGTCCGGGCAGAGTTCCTCCACCGCGGCCGGCTCCTTGGCTTCATGCGCCTCGGCTTTCTCCGACAGCGATGAACCGGGGAAAGGAACACGCCCCGTCAGCAGATGGTACAGCGTGCAGCCCAGGGCATAGATGTCCGCCCGCGGATCGACATGGCGGGCGTCGCGGAATTGCTCGGGGGCCATGTAATCCGGCGTGCCCAGGCCCATGCCTTCGTGCGTCAAGGTGCCGTCACCGAGTTGGTCTTGCACGAAGCGGGCCAGGCCCAGGTCGAGGATTTTGATCTGCCCGTGGGTTGTCACGAGCAGATTGCCCGGCTTCATATCGCGATGGACCAGCCCGCGCTCATGGGCCTGTTGCAGCCCCAAGGCGGCCTGGTAAAGGTAATCCGCCGCCAGGGTAGCCGAAATGCGGCCGCGCTCGTGCAGGACCTGGGCCAAGCTGGTGCCCGCGACATACTCCATCACCAGAAAGTGCCGAGCGCCGTCCGCGCCGGTGTCATAGGCCTGCACAATGCCGGGATGCGCGACCTTGGCCAGGGCCTTGGCCTCGCGATGAAAGCGGGCCACGGCGTCCGGATTATTGACGTGCCGCGCCGCCATGACCTTGAGGGCCACGACCCGGTCCAGCTTGTCGTCGCGGGCGCGATAGACCGCGCCCATGCCCCCTTCGCCGAGTTTGTCCAAAAGGTGGTAGCGTCCGGCCAGCCCACACTTCACACCCTGGCCGGCTAGAAGCTGGTCCGCCTGAAACGCCGTGATGACGTTTTTTTCGACAAGCCGGGCGGCCACATCCTGAACGGTGGAAGGCTTGTTCCCCGACCATTCGCGGGTGATTTTGTTGCGGTCGCCGGCGGAAACCAGCCCCGATTGCTGGGCCGCTTCCAGAACGTGTTGCAGGGGGTCGCTGGGCATCGTTCCCTCAGGGTCGCTCACGGGCCGGGCTGGGGTGATTTTGGATTCTTCTGAAACCGGGCTTTTCAGGTGCTTTTCTAGTCCCACGCTGCGACGCCGGGCGGCGGCACGGTGGTGCCGATGTAGCTCGGCAGCGATGGGTCGTCCCTACCGGCGCCTTCGCTGGCGAGGATGGAATTAGCCTTGGGGCGCAAGAAATTGGCTACCCCCGGATCGTTTCTGTGCAAGTTGCTGTGCAAATCGTTCACCCCCCGTCGCAACAACAAACGCTCAGCCGTGCATCGAGGCGCCCATATATCACTACCGATTGCTCACGGAATCTCCCGCACTGTTTTGAGGCATGCCTCAATCTGCCGCATGGCCGCATCGGACAGGACGCCGAGCGAGTGGTGAATGAGCGCCTGCTCGCGCGTGAGGAGGCCTTTGCAGGAGGCGTAGCAGAGATGCTTGAGGCCCGATAGCGTCTCGGCCGCCGGGTTCAGTTCGACCTACGTTCCGGGGATGGCGTACCGCTGACTTTGCACTTTGACGTAGACGGTGTCGTCCACCAGCCCGTTGAGGAAGTCGGCCTGCACCACCACGGCCGGCCGCTTGCTGCCCGACAGGTCGCTGTAAGGCCAGTCCACGATCACGACGTCCCCGCGATTCATGGCTTCTTCCGGTACTGCTCGTAGACATCCATCGCCGGGTCGTCTTCCACGCCCTTGTTGAAGGGCGCGACCACACCGCACACGAGGTTGTACACCTCCTGCTTGATGAGGCGGTATATCTGTCCGGTCCGCGGATCCGCGGCAGCGACAGGCTGCGTCTCCGCAGCAAGGGCCTGCAACTGGTCGTCTCTGAGTTCGATCATGGCCTGCCCCCCATTGTACACGCCTGCGGCTTCGCCAGAGAAGAGAGAAACCAGCAACCTTAAAAACCAGCAGGGAAAGGCAAAGCCGCCGATGTGATGTTCGCCCTTATTTATGCGTGCTTCGCTTTCGACCTTTGCCCCCCGAAGTCCAGGTTCTCGGTGATGCGGATTCTATCCTTACGAAACGCTTCCGCGAGCAGGCGGATTCGGCTTTTGGCCTCCGTCAG
>CAZFGM010000434.1:2170-6499 GCA_964518515.1 uncultured Alcaligenaceae bacterium
GCAGGTCGAGACCGGCCGTTCGCCTTATTCATCAGGTCATGAACTCCCAGAACTCGTTTTCGTGCAGCCAGATGGGGTCCGCATTCCGGGTTAGGAATTCCTCGACCGGCAAGCCGTCAAGCGACGGTGGACGCGGAACCCGCTTTTGCTTGCCATTGAGGAAGATGGTCATGAACTTCTTCTTTCGCTCGCGGCGCGCTCGCTTTTCGGCGGCGGTTCTTTTGCGTTTGGACATTGGTTTGCTCCGAGTTCGCAATTATTCATCCGGATACTGCGGCGGAGATTTGCCGACCGGGATGTTGGCATCCCAACAGTTTCGGGCGGCATATTAAAAAAAAGCCATAAAGAAATTAACGCAACAAGCTCTCCATCACCTCTGCCCGAGTTACCAAGGTGTCGGTCAGGCTATCATCCCGGCCCTCGTGCGGATAGGTTAGCCGCGTGTGGTCAAGCCCCAGGGCATGGAGCAAGGTGGCGTGCAGGTCGGCAACCCGGACGATGTTTTGCACGGCCCGGTAACCCACCTCATCGGTGGCCCCGTGGACGTATCCGCCCCGGAAGCCGCCGCCGGCGATCCACAAAGAGAAGGCATGGCGGTTGTGATCGCGGCCGTCGGGCCCCTGGGAAACCGGCAGCCGGCCAAATTCCCCCGTCCACAGCACGATCGTCGAATCGAGCAGACCGCGCTGCTTGAGGTCGAGCACCAGGGCCGCGCTCGGCTGATCGGTCATGGCGCACAGATCGCGGAGGCGGGCGGCGTTCTGGGCATGGGTGTCCCAGGGCTGGCCGCTCAGGAACACCTGGACGAAGCGCACGCCCCGTTCCACCAGCCTGCGGGCCAGCAAGCAACGGTGGCCATAATCGGCGGTCCTGGGGTTGTCCAGCCCGTACAGCCGCCGCGTCTGTTCGGTCTCGCCAGCGATGTCGAGGACCTCGGGCACCGAAGTCTGCATCCGGGCGGCCAGCTCGTAATCGCGAATACGGGCTTCCAGCTCGGAATTGTGCGGGTAGCGGCGGCGGTGGGCGGCGTTCAGCGAATTCAGGAAGTCGAGCTGATTGCGCCGGGCAGCGGAAGACAAATCCCCGGGCAGTGCCAGGTTGGCCACGGGCGCTCCCGAAGCGCGGAACATGGTTCCTTGATAAACGGCGGGCAGGAATCCGGCGGACCAGTTGCCGGTACCGTCCACCGGCAGTCCCCCCCGGTCGGACAGGACGACATAGGCCGGCAAGTCCTGGCGAAGCGACCCGAGGCCGTACAGCACCCACGAACCCCAGACGGGTCGGCCGGAAAAGGTCTTGCCGCTATGAATCACACGCAACGCCGCCTCATGGTCCACCGAGTCGGTGGTCATGGAGCGGACGAGCGTGATGTCATCGACAATCCGGCCGGTGTGGGGCAACAGCTCGGACAGCTCCATGCCGGACCGGCCGCGGCGGTAAAAGCGAAAGGGGGAGGCGAGCAGGTTGCCGGTCTGCGTGTGGAAATGAGCTTCCAGGTTTCCTCTATAGGGAGTGCCGTTTTGCCTGGTCAACTCCGGTTTGGGGTCGAACAGGTCCATCTGACTGGGCCCGCCATGCTGGAAGAGGCAAATGACCGACCGCGCCCGAGGTCGATGGTGCGGTTCCTTCGGGGCGAGCGGGTCGGCGGGTCGAGATGATTCATTGGCGCGGCTTTCCCCGGCGAGCAACTGGGCCAGGGCCAGCGTGCCAAGACCACCGGCATACTTCCCCAGGAACGCCCGGCGGCTTAGGGGAAAATCGATTTGCATTGGCATCTTCATGGCACCTTATTCCACATACAAAAAGGCATTGCTGGCAAGAATCATCTGACAGAGGTCCGTCCACGTTCGCACCGTGGCGTCTTTGTGCCCGGCATGGACATTGTGCTGAGAGAGCAAAAATCCCCGGGCGGCATCTTTTTCTTCGACCAGAGGTGGCCTGCCACAGGCCAAACGAAAGGCCAGATCAAGGCGCTTATCCGTATCCGAACCGGCTTGGTCAAAAAGCCGGTAGGCCAAACCTTTGCCGCGCGCCCGCGCGAATTCGGAATTCAAAAGGGCCAATGCTTGCAAGGGAACCGTCGAGGTGGAGCGCACGCTGCAAGTCCCCACGATGGAGGGGGCGTCGAATAATTGCAAGAAGGTCACGACCTGAGTGCGTCGCTGTTGAAAATAGGCCGAGCGACGCTTGCTCCCCTCCTGGTTTTCCGAAACTTCCACCTCGCCCTCGGCCGTGCGCCGACTGGGAACATACGGACCACCCAGGCGCCGGTCCAGCTCGCCGGCCACGCTCAACATGGCGTCCCGCAGCGCCTCTGCATCCAGGCGCCGCAGGGGGAAATGCCCGAGCAGGCGGTTGTCCGGATCGATTTTCGCCAGCCGGTCGCGCGGTACGCTCGCTTGCCGGTAGACGGCCGAGTGCATGATGAGCCGGTGCATGGCCTTGACGCTCCAACCCGAGTGAACAAACTCTGCCGCCAGGTAATCGATCAAGGCAGGGTGGGAAGGTTTGCCGCCCGACTTGCCGAGATTATCCGGCGTCGCCACCAGCCCGGTGCCGAAGTGATGCTGCCAGATGCGGTTGACCATTACCCGGCCGAAGAGGGGATTTTCCGCCGCCGTCACCCAGCGTGCCAATGCCGTGCGCCGGCCCGTGCTTATCTGTCCCGCGGTGCGCGGCTTCACGCCATAACCATTGCTCGGCGTGGACAGGGAGGCGGGAACGCCCGGTTGGACTTCAGCGTCCGGCTGGTTGTGCTGGCCGCGAAAAAGAACGTGGTGGGCCGGCGGGCTCGGATCGGTCTCCACGAATACCGACATTTTTTCCACGGGCCGGGGACGGTCTTTTTCACGCTGGGCAATCGTCAGGCCCACTTGCTTTTTCAGGGCGGCATATTCCGGGAACCGGGTCGCCAAAACATCGTCGGTAACGTCCACGGCTTTGCCCTGAGCCTCTACCAGTTTCTGTTGCTCTTTGGTCCTCTTACCCTTGGGCAGGTTGATGGCCTGGAAAACCTGGGCACGCACCGCTGGCTCAAGATGTTTCAGGCGTTCCTCCAGGAGTTGCTCGCGCAAGGGCTGAACAAAGGAAGCGAGGCTGTTTGTGAGGGCTTTCACTTGCCGGTCGATGCGGTCGTTTTTCTGCCTCCACTCCGCACGCTCGCCGCGGGTTCCTACTTCGACGATGCGATCCTGCGGCTTCGTCCAGCGCTCCGGGTTGTAAGCCGGGAAGAAGATGGCCTGTAGGCGGTAATACTCCTTCTGACTGATTGGCTCGAACTTGTGCCGGTGGCAGCGGGCACACTGAATCGTGACCCCGAGCAGACTATTCATGGTGATTTGCAAAGTTCCCTCTAAAACGGTGAAGCGATCGGTGCGGACTTCATCGGGATTGCCGTCGCTTTCGCCGCTGCCATCGGGGGCGTTGCGCAAGAAGTGGGTGGCGGTCAGAAGTTCCGCCATCGCTGGGGTGATGTCGCCGTCCGGCCTGAAACCCGCAAGCTCGTCGCCGGCAAGCTGCTCCGTGACAAACCGATCATATGGCTTGTCCTGGTTGAAGGCACGAATGACATAATCGCGATAGCGCCAGGCCAGGGGGCGGTCGCTGTCGGCATTGAAGTAGCCGTTGGATTCCGCATAGCCGGCGGTGTCGAGCCAATATTTTCCCCAGCGCTCGCCGTAGTGAGGCGACGCCAGGTGACGCTCAACCATCCGCTCATAAGCGTCCGCTGCCTTATCGGAAAGAAAATGATCGATGTCCGCAAGGGAAGGAGGCAATCCGGTGAGGTCGAAGCTAACCCGGCGGATCAGAACAAGCCGGTCGGCTTCGGGGCTGAGCGTCAGACCTTTCGCTTCCAGGGAGGCAAGGATAAAACGATCGATGGCCGTCCGGGCAGACCCCCGCACTGCCGGCAGCCGTGGCCGCTCCACCGGCTTAAAAGCCCAGTGCTTTTCCCGGACCGGTTGCGCGGTCAACCCCGCCCCCAAAAGCCAAACCATTGCCACGCAAGCAACCCAGCATCGATTCACGGTGTCTCCTCAGCTTCATGGCAAAAAAACCGCCGGCCCAATCCCAAACAGGACAGCATCCAAAAATATACCAGCGGAATCCTGTGCGGGAAAGGGAAATCTTCCCCCCTTGGGGGGGAAAGGGCGAACATCACATCAGCGTGCCCTGGCCGCCTGAAATGCCGTGAGGACGTTTTTTTCGACAAGCCGGGCGGCCACATCGTGAACGGTGGAATGCTTGTTCCCCGACCATTCGCGGGTGATTTTGTCGCGGTCAGTGGAAGAAACCAGCCCGGATTGCTGGGCCGCTTCCAGAACGTGC